>JBDNIP010000841.1:0-5074 GCA_041688245.1 Algoriphagus sp. | reverse complement strand
CTTTAATCAGTTTATCTTTTTCTGATTTAATTCTTCTGAATATTTTTGTAATCATTTGTAGGTGATTGATTTATTAAATCTCAATTCCAAATACTGCGCTTTCAATTCGGTCCCCATGAAACACCAAACTCCTCCAGAATATGTAAGTATCATAGCTATACCCGTCAAGATATAATGTACCCCAAACGTATTGAACATCAGCTCTCCCAAAAGAATTGTAAGAAATAAGGATGTCAAGGAAACTTTGAGGGAATCAAATAGGTCTTTATACGTGATATCAACAAGTTTCTTAAGATAAATCTGCGCAATAAATACACTAATTATTTTATTAAAAAGAATAGCATACGCAGCTCCAATTATACCGTAATAATACACTCCAAAAGTAATGGCTGGAAGAAATAGGAATAAAGCTTTAAACAACTGAATCATAAATTCCAGTTTCACCTTTCCCATTCCTCTTATCAAGACTGTATTGCTATTTACCATCATGTGGAAAATTACTGAAAGAGAAATAATTCTAAGTGGTATTATAGTTTCATTCCATTTTAGTCCAAAAAAATCCACTATGATTGGATCAGAAAGAACAAAAAGAATCCCCATTATGGGATTTATTATCAAACTATTATATTTAACTACATTGAGATAATAGCGCTTCATAGTAGGTTGATCATCCTGTGCTTTTCCGTATATGGGATACATTACTTTGTTCATTATCGACATAAGCTGACTTCTAAAAGTATCAGTGAGTACGAAAGCTAAAGTATATGCTCCTAAAGCACTTGCAGTCATTAATTTGCCTATAAGCAGATAATCTGCTTTATTGATAAGGTTATTTGCCAAGTTGGTACCTGTGGTATAAATTCCAAACCCAAAGATGTCTTTAAATGCATCTTGAGTCCATATCATTCTGGGAACCCAGGTAGTAGCTTTAAGATATAATGGGATAGCTATAACAAATGTGGCCAATGAATTAAAAACTAACGACCAGACTCCCATACCCGCAAACGCTAGTATTAAAGATAGAATACCCGAGACAATTGCAGAAGTATTTTCTATAAAGGCGACCTTTTTGAAGTCAAGATTTCTAAGAAGGATAGCTTTTTGAACTAAATTAACGGGACTTGACAAAATACCTAAAGACAGAACGGGAATAATACTTTCTAAAACCTGCTGATTATAAAACTGGGCCGCTAATGGACTTATTAAAAAAACCATCGACAAAAACATTATTAATGACCAACCTATACCAGTCCAAAAGGCTGTGTGAAAATGTGCTGGAGAGAGTTTGGAATCCTTCTTCTGAATTAAAGCTGCTCCAAAGCCTAGGTCATTGAATACTTCCACAAATGAAGTGAAAACCAATGCCATTCCTACTATTCCAAATTCCTCTGGAAATAGAATTCTTGCCAATACCACTTTGATGACAAAGCCAAATGACTTGTTAACCAACACCTGAAGAGAATTCCAAAAGACTCCAGATAGGATATTCTTCTTATGACTTTTCAATGTACTTTTTAAAGTTCGATTAGAGATTTAAAGGAAAACACCATGAGCAATAAAATCCTATATTGCTTTTGATATAGCAGGGATACCTATTAAGCAGTGTGAATCCCCAAATCTTTGGTCACCACAGCACCTGCACCTACTAAAACCCCATCCCCCCTTGGAATACTGGTTCTCTTTTGCTACAACTAAAGATACTAATTTCGGATATCTCTCAGCGTACTCATGTACTATCTCGCTTGTACCATCTGTAGAGTGATCATCGTAAATAACAATCTCGTAGGGAAAATTTGTTTTTTGAGAAATGAATCCCTCTATACACTCTCTTATAAATGAGCAATGATTGAATGTGATGCAAGAAATAGAAACTAAGGGAGAATCCATCAACTCTTGAGATTTTTGAGAACTACTATTGGCCTATTGCAAAATTCTCCCATAGTATCTTTTCTTACCAAGTTGCCTTCAGCTATATCTACAAAAACTGTCTCTTCACCTTGCACTTCGGCAATTCCCACATGTTCGAGTTCCCAAATGCCGTCAATGGTATCTTTAATGAATTCCAGCATTTCAGATTTTATCCCATTTTCAAATAAGAATTGATTTCTGTCACCTTTCCAGCAGAAGCCAATTTGAAGTACAAGTCTCTCTGCTTTATCTGCGAAATAATTAATCGAAGACTTCATCTTCTTCAAGGCTTGCGATTTAGTGAAAGTAGGATCACCAAAATCATCACCTAAATGATGTATTACGTTGAAAAGTAAAACAATATCGAAGTAGTCTCCTTTCAGATCCTCTTTAAAGTCAAACTATTTATTTATAATTTTCACATTGGCTTCAAGCAGTGCTGTAGCCTTGGATACAAAAATCGAATGTGATACATTTCCTTCAATATAAACCACTTGATTTACACCTGAATCAAAGGCTTCAAAAGTGAAATACTCAGTATTTCCTCCTATGTCCACAATTTTAAGACCAGCAAAGTCTAACTTGGATTTTAGCCATGCAAAGCGCTCTGCCTCGAATCTGGGAATAACCTGAACAACCTGATCTCCAATTGTTCTCTTCAGTGAAGGGGGTAATATTTGGTAGGCAGAATGCTTACTGTTTTGTTCGTATAGTCTTGCTAAATCCTGCTTTACTACATTCATCAACATAAATTTTAATAGCATCTTCTCTCAAATAAATATCCTTGATGGATAATTCATGAAACTCCTCAAAGAATTTCTCCTTAGAAAAATTATAGAACCTGGGAATTTTTGCGTCACTCTGATCCTGAATTAATCCTCCGGACCAATAGTAATACACTCCCTGCAAATAGGTGAAAGAATTTTTTTTGTGAATTATTCCTTGATCAAGTAAAAAATCATCAAACAAACTCATACCAGCATCCAAAATTAGTTGGGAGGGACCCCAAAACCTTGGATTTGCCTCTATCATATAATAGTTACCCTTAAACTTTTTCACTTCAACCATAACGAGGCCTGAGAAACCCATCTTAACAAATGTATCGGCAAATTTCTTACCGATACTCTCTCGATGAATTCCACTAGAGTTTGCCAATACAATAGATGCTCCATTATCCTGCTGAATCAGATTTTCCTGAGAAAAAATAGTGTACTCTCCATTTTTGAAAAAATGGTACAGCAAATAAAAACTCGCTCCGTCAACATATTCTTGAAAATAGTAATTATCAATATGCTTCAATTTCCTTACTTGGGCCATATCCTTTTCATTTCCCACCAATATTGGCTTTTCATTTACGCTATTTAGATCTTGAGCGTAAACTTTAGGCTTCACCACAAATGGAAAGCTTAGAGGTATGGTTGTATATTCTTTAGGTATGGTGATTCCGCTAGCTTGGCAATGTGCAGAAAATGTGTGTTTGTCTGAAATCAAATTGTATATTTTTTCTTTACACAAACCTGTGATAATACAATTTTTCTCTAATTCAGCTTGATTTCGTACTAAAAATCTGTTTAAATACTCGGTAGACGGCAGTACTAAAACCTCAGATGTACCATCTAAAGATCTTATTTGATTCGCAGTCTTTAATAGATCCTCTAGCTCGAGTGTATCTTTGCTTCGCGTACTGAGTACTTCATTGACATATATCGTTTGAAAAATTGAATCCTCGTCTCCATTGGCAACAATATGAAAAGAAAGTCCGATTTGCTTTGCATACCTGCAAAAAGCCAAGACAGCGCGAGGATTAGTTTCAGAGTAAATAAGTATAGAAGCGCTCAATGAATAGTTAATTGAATACTGAATTAATTATTCTGCAAATCAAATCTACCTCCTCGACTGATAGTTCAAAATAAAGCGGCAGGCAGAGAACTCGCTTGGAAATATTATCCGAAACGGGAAGACTTTGCGCAGATAAATATGGCATCGTAGTAAGACTAGGGAAAAAATATCTTCTAGGGAAAATCTGAGATTTATTAAGTTTACTTATACAAGCAAGAGTCGCCTTTTCATTCTTTAAAAGAATGGGATAATAGCTATAGTTAAATGATACCTCCTTACTGACTTTAGGCTTAGTAAAGCCCAGATCCAGTAGTTTCTTGTCATAAACCTCCGAAAGTAATTTACGCTTGGCAATAATTTCGTCAATCTTCTTTATGTTAACTAATCCCATAGCTGCATGAAACTCAGAATTTTTCCCATTGATCCCTACTTCCCTGTACACTTCAGGGCCATCATGACCAAAATTTCTCATAAAACTCATTTTTTTGGACAAGTCCCTGTCACGGGTAAAAACCCCACCGCCTTCTATGGTGTGAAATAGCTTTGTAGCATGAAAGCTAACAGTCGAAATATTGCCATATTCAAAAATAGACCCACCTCTAAACTTCACTCCAAAGCAATGTGCTCCATCATAAATCACCTTCAGATTATGCTTCTTTGCAATCTCTCCTATTTTGATCACATCACAGGGATTGCCATATACATGCGTAGCTAAAATCGCTGAGGTATTTACAGTGATTGCTTCTTCAATCTTGGACGGATCAATATTCAGTGTTTGCGAATCAATATCTACGAATACGGGCTTACAACCTTCCCAAACAATACTCGATGTAGTAGCCACATAAGAAAATGGAGTAGTAATTATTTCTCCTTTCAGCTCAAGGGCCTTTATGGCAATTTGAAGAGCTACAGTCCCATTCCCTAGGTATAAAAAATTGGTTACTCCAAGGTATTCAGTGATTTTTGTCTCAAGTTCGTTTACCAAGGGGCCATTATTAGTAAGCCATTGTCGCTTCCAGATTCCTTCCAAATAGCTTTGGTATTCATCAAGAGGTGGAAGATACGGTTTGGTAATTAGGATCATTTAGAAAGTTTTGATTTTATAAAGTTAACTAAATCTTGGGCAGTGGATATTCTTAGCAATAAACATGCTGTAAAATACATGGAAATTCCAATAGGAATCAGGAAAATTAGTTGAAGTAAATTGCCTATCCCTAAACTCTGAAATTGCTCTACCAAGAGCCAAGTGACGAAACCAAGACCTAACCCAATTAGTATCATTGGCAAAATATCACTTGACTGATCCCAAAATCCATAAGAAATAAAT
>JBDNIP010000122.1:0-5702 GCA_041688245.1 Algoriphagus sp. | reverse complement strand
TGAGTGCCTTGATACTGGAATATGAAAAATATCAAACCAGTTTAGCTTTTTATGAAGTCAATGCTTTGCCTCAGGCGGAGCTCATTTTAAAACAGTCACAGAGGGGATTTCAAAGCGGAGAAATTGGATATGTCGAATATACCCAAGGGCTTAACCGAAGCTTATCTGTTTCTTTTAACTACTTGGATTTACTGGACAAGTCAAATCAGACCTTGATCCAAATTGAATTCTTATCAGGCATCAATTAATCTTCTCAAAAAGGAAAATAGCATGAAAAAATATATCATTAAAAGTTTATATACACTTATGGCCATCTCCTTGGCCACCTCTTGTAATTCTAAGGTTGACAGCATCGTGATAGAGGGTGAGCATCAAGAGGATGAATCCAAAGTGGAGCTCACTCAAGCGCAATATGATGTGACAGGTATCGAATTGGGAGTACTGGAGTATAAGACGATAGGGACTGAACTGATGGTGAATGGGAAGATTGACGTCCCTCCACAGAATAATATTTCCATTACCATGCCTTATGGGGGCTTTGTGAAAAATACCACATTGCTTCCAGGTAACGAAGTGAAAAAAGGGCAGCTACTGGTGACAATAGAAAATCCGGATTTCATTCAATTTCAACAGGATTACCTGGAAAGTCTGGCTAACAGCTCCTATTTAAAAGCTGAGTATGAACGTCAGGAGAAATTGTTCAGCGAGCAAGTTGCTTCCGGAAAGAACTTTGAACAGTCAAAGAGTAATTATCTGGCAAATGAGGCCCGGGTTAATACTTCCAAAGCAAAGCTGATCATGATTGGCTTTGATCCAAAGAAAGTGGAAAATGGAGAGATAAAGACGTCGGTGAATATCTACTCGCCTGTTTCAGGAGCGGTACTGGATGTGTATACTAATATCGGTAAATATGTTAGCCCACAGAATGTAATTATGGATCTAACAAATTCTGATGACCTGCATGTGGAGCTTTCTGTCTATGAAAATGACATTCCAAAAGTAAAGAAGGATCAACGCATCAAATTTAATATTGCTAATACAAATGGAGAATGGCGTGAGGCACATGTGTTTTTGGTAGGCAAAGGCGTTCGGGAGGATAGGTCAGTGACGGTTCATGGGCATTTTGACAGCAAGAATACTGATTTGCTTCCGGGTATGTATGTGACTGCCAAAATAGAAATAGACAGTGATGAAGTACTGGTGGCCCCGGATGATGCGGTGGTGCGGTTTGGCGAGAAGCATTTTATCTTTTCATACTTGGGTCAGCGGGATGAAGATGGTACTCCTGCCTTCGACTATAAAATGATAGAAGTGGAAATGGGTAGCAAAGAAGATGGCTACACTCAGGTTAAGCTGCTGGATTCCGTAGGAGCTTATCAGGATATCAAGCTGGTGACAAAAGGTGCTTTCACTCTCCTTTCAAAAGCTAAAAACAGTGCCGGAGAAGGTGAGGGACATTAAAAGAATCAATTAGAACTCTACCTGAATTTAGTGGGATCATAACCTAAGCGAATCTTAACTAATCCTAGCTGGATTTTGAGGGTAGTTTTTAACTTAAAAAGTTAATTTTTTGTCCAATAATACACCTTCTAATACATGTTTTCAATCACCTGAATAATTAAAAAATTAGATTCCAATGTCAATTTTAAACATTTATAAATTATGGATATACTGAGATATTTTCAATTTTTAAAAGTTAAGAAAACGGCTCATCATTTAATTTTTGCTTTGATCAGTATTTTCCTTTTGCTTACTGCATTCGTCTATTTTCTACCTACCACCATTATAGATTTAATCAAATACACCCAAAAAAACCGGATGGTAAATCTATTAAGGGTCATACAAGCCAAAAAAATTATCCCGCAGGATTTGTTTAGCCATGGTGAAATAGCAGGGTTGGTAAATCCCATCTAGTCCAGATGAATATTTGACCATACCTATTCGTAAATATTTTTTTAAAAGGCTTTTTGGTATCCTAGTTATTGCTTCAATTTTCCCTTGAGTTCAACTTGGTGAATAGTCAGCAAAAAAAAACATTTAAACCCTTTGTAACCTGTCACTTTAATCAGCCGTTGGGATCACAATTGCTTATATTTTCCACATACACCATCTTCCGCCTATGAAAAATTATAGCATTAGCTCCCTGATTTTGATTTTAACGGTTTCCGGCTCTTTTTTTTCTTGCCAAGACGAAATCACAACTACTTACACCTATCGGGCAATGGTTCCGGTTTACCTTGCGATGAGCGATGTGCGGGCGAGGCAGGTGGTCATCGAACCAGGGAAGGAACTCGAAAATCCTGGTAAAATCTACCTTTACGGTGATTATCTGCTGATCAACGAACCCCAGGAAGGCATTCATATTTTGGATAATACCAACCCTTCGTCTCCGATTAATCTGAATTTCATACCGATTGAAGGCAACGTCGATTTGGCAGTAAATAACAACATGCTTTATGCTGACAACTATGTGGATTTATTGGTTTTTGACATCAGCAACATTCGATCAATCAAGCAAGTAGAGCGTGTCAAAGACGTATTCAACCACATGTATTCCAATTCGGATACAGGAGTAATCCTGACCTTCAAAGATTCTGTCATCACCAGTGAAGCAGGTCAAAGATTCGGAAGAGGCGATTTTTTTATTACTAATTCAAGCCTAGGTTTTGCTTCCAATTTTTCTGGTGCCGCACAAAGTTATGGTCAAGGTGGGTCAATGGCCCGATTCACATTGATGAGCGGGCATCTGTATGCGGTGGATGATTACAGCTTGAGAGTATTTGATGTAAAAGTTCCTGCCAAACCCAAGCATCTTCAAAATATTGAGCTGGGTTGGGGAATAGAGACGATTTTCCCTTTTCAGGAAAAGCTATTTATCGGTTCTAACACAGGTATGCGTATCTACGATGCAAGCAAACCATCAAATCCGATTAAAATGTCAGTTTTTGAGCACTTAACAGCCTGCGATCCGGTAGTTGTGAATAAGGATTATGCTTTTGTCACGCTTCGAAGTGGAAACACCTGTTGGAATGGTCCGAATGAGCTGCAAGTAGTAGATATCAAGAATCTCAGGGAACCGAAACTGGTCAAAGCCTACCCCATGCTGAATCCCCATGGTCTGGCTTTGTCAGGTGACCATCTTTATATCGCAGAAGGTCAACATGGCTTGAAAAGCTTCAATGTCGCCAATGTGATGGGAATTGACCAAAACCAACTGGAATTTTTAAAATCAATGAAGTCAGTAGATATCATTCCTGGTCCAAAATCCTTGATTGTCATTGGTCCGGATGGGGTTTGCCAATTCGATTATACCAAACCTGATAAGCTTAAGCCTTTAAGTTGTATCAATGTGAAGAATCCTGTGGTAGTTTAGTCGAAGGCAGTCCAGTTGATCTTTTTAAAGTTCGGAAATTGAACTTGTAGTCTATCGTTTCCCACTACCTCAAAAAATGAAGTTAAGATTCTTGATTATAAGCATTTTGGCACTGTCTTTCACCGAATCCTTCGGTCAGGAGAAAGCATATTTCAACCAGACGGAAATGGGAGTATCGTTTGGAAATAGTGCTGCTACATGGAATGGGGAGAATGAAAAAAGAAGAGACTTTTCGTTAATTACTTTTCATGGAGTCAAAATTTCAAAAAACCATGCAGTAGGAATGTCTCTGGGATTTGATCAGTACGAATCCATTTCGGTCATCCCCATTGCGATAGGATGGAGGGGATTTTTGGGAAAAGAAAATAAACCTCAGCTGATCGGAGGATTTGATTCTGGAGGTGGCTCAGCGATGTTTGAGAAAAAAGAAATTACCGAATGGCACGAAAGCTGGTACCGGGGCGGGATCATGCTCAGTCCCTCAATTGGCGTGAAATTACCATCCAAAAAAGGTAAAACTTCGCTTACGATGAGCATGGCCTACAAGAGGCAGGAACTAGGATTTTTTACAGGATTCTTTGAGCGGGGCAACAGCCCAAGGCCTTTGCCCAACTCAAAGCTTCCTCCGGGCTATGGTTCTATAAGTGAAACTTCCTACTTGTTTCACAGCTTGGTTGTCAGAATGGGCTTTATGTTTTGATCAAACTGCTTTCTATACTGAAAGTTATTTACTGGCAATTCTTAAATTATGCCATAGGATTCAAAATCCTAGTTACAGTAAAAAGTTTAGAATCTGGAATCTTAAACCCTACTTCCTAACCTTCCTCCAAATCATTTCTCCAATCTTTTCTCCCTGACTTAGGCCATTTTCAATCGAATCCCGAAAGTGAATCCCACCATAAAGTCTAGAAACAGCTGCTTCCTCTGAGGCTGACAAAAATGAGTTAAAAGGACGGGCAGGCAATCCAAAAAAGAGTTCAGAGGTATCGATAAACTCAAAATTATCTCCAAAATAACCAGTTAGCACTACTGCCGAGGCTCGACTGATGACTGAGTGGCCTGTAGTGTATTCCGGGAAAGGAGGAGTCTGGAGCAATGGCTTCCAAGTCGGATCAAAGGTTTGATTAATAACCGTTTCTGGTCGAATTCGATCGGTCTCATATTTGGCTTTCCAGCAGGAGGTAAAAGCATCATGAAGCGTCAATCCCACCAAAGCATGCACATAGGCGGTCTCAGCGAAAGATAGGGCTTCCTTGACTGCGGCTATCCCCGCTATTCCCATCCAATGCCCACCCGGTGAAATTTTCTTGACTCCCATAGCCATATGACCTGAAAATTCCACTTTAAAGGGATTGCAATCCCAGAAATTGGCGATTAACTTTTCTTCGGCACTGAGCTTATTGGTGACTTCATAGACTTCCATCAATTGTTTTTCAAAGGAGGAGCCTTTTTCCAAATCAAAAGTAGCCATTGGTTTTGGCTCAAATTCTGATAGGTTTTGGATAAAAAAAGGGCGGATGGTTTTCCATTCTGGTTCCACCGCTGCCATATAGGCTGGCGGAGTCGGATACCAAAATCCTGGATCCTGCTTAGGTGTATATCGAGTAAAAGTGGAAAGTTGAAGGTAACCGTCTTTTTTTGCAATAGCCATGACCTGCTTGGTAAGGTCATTTGCAAAAGCAACATGATTACCCAATTCTTTTTTGGAAATCGTTTTTGCTTTGAGACTTTCATTGATCCACTTTTCCTGCTTTTCTCTCAATAAATAACCCGAAGGCATAATCGCCTCGCCAACTTTCAGCATCGCCAAAATTCCAGCAAATTCAGGGGATTGAAGTTGATCGGAGGGAAGCTCCAGTTTCAAGTCGGTAAGATAGCTAGTATCTAAAAGTGGTTGATGTTTAAATTCCGCCCTTTGCTCTCGCATCGTCAAATAAGAAGCTAATGTAGCATAAGCATAAATACGAGCCGCAACTGGTGGGCTAGCCACATCGGTGACCATTACTTCGGTGATATGAAAAAGCTGTTCAGCATAGGTTTTTGGCCAGTTTACCGGTTTTTTTGCTTTAAAAGCTGAACCTGTAGCCAAGAAAAATGCTAAAATCAGAAAGGATATGGAATACTGCTTTTTCATTTCAGTTGATAGGTCTCAATAGCTTGTTGGTGAATGCCAAAGAGAATCTGTTTGACACCTTCAGTATTCAATTCTAAAATAGCTTTAATATCGCCTTTAATAGCCAATCCGGATTCAGAGGGACTGAGCGGCTTAAAATTACCTTTACCATCCCCTAACAAAACAAGACCCAATCCAGCATCAATCATTCCGATT
>JBDNIP010000840.1:0-1176 GCA_041688245.1 Algoriphagus sp. | reverse complement strand
CGTTGCGGCCTTTCCAGAAACCAAGACTAGAAAAACAAATTGGTTTATTCCGGTTGGAGTGGCTGCCAGCTTTATGTTAGCAGGATTTCTATTCTTCGAAAAAGAGCCAGAAGTCAAAGCTCCTGCTGAAGTCATCATCATCACGCTGGAGCAAGGACCAAACCATAAGCAGCAATTCAAAATTGAAGAATCCACTTATCTCGAAACTTGGGAGTCCAGCACTTCCTCCTTATTAACCGAATTCTAAACCAACTAGTATGAAAAATCCACTCGTAATCTGTCTTATACTTCTGGCTGGGATAGCTCAAGGTCAGGACATCTTTCAGAAAAATCTCTATTCTGCAGACCGGATCATGGAGAATCGCGAAAAACTAAATCTCACAGATGCGCAATCTGCCAAAATCAAGAAAATCCATGCTGACAATGCCGCCGATTTCAGCACCTTGAAGTGGGACTTGGATGCAGCAACTGCCAGATTAAAATCCATGCTGGAAGAATCCAAAATCGACCCCACACTGGTCAATAAGCAAATGGATGAAGTCCTTCGACTGGAAAATCTCCTCAAAAAAAAGCAACTCAATACGCTGGTGGCCATCAAAAATGAGCTGAGCAGCCCGCAGCAGAAGATGCTGGAATATAATGGTAATACTGCCACTACCATTTATGGAACTGGATCTTATGGAAAATCGAATTCTGCTCCATTGGCTATTAGCAATTTCAGAGTGGGCGTCCCTACCAATGCTTTTGAGCCACAAGTAAGTATCAAAATGTACGGTAGTAGTAACCCGGACAATTCTCCACTCTTTATCTTCAAAACAGATAAAGGAGACATCGAGCGGAGAGATGTAGGAGATATTAATCCATCAGATATTGAAAGCATGAGCGTATTAAAGGGAGATGCTGCAACCAAACTCTATGGTGAAAAAGGTAAAGATGGGGTTATAGTGATTACTCTAAAAAAAGCGAGCAAGTATTTCCAGGAAAAGTGATTGTGGTTTTAAATTGAAAAAAGGTGGCCCACTTGGGCTTCCTTTTTTTATGAATTTGATACTAATCAGAATTATTTTCCTCAGAAAAACTACTTCCCTACAGACTAGCCCAGATCATAGAAGCGCCAGAGGCGCATTTTGATTGTAAGAAACATGGTTTAGAATCGACCAGAGCACCAGCGGTGCG
>JBDNIP010000839.1:0-1781 GCA_041688245.1 Algoriphagus sp. | reverse complement strand
GATAGTGCCTGATTAAACTTAACACAGATTGGGAAAGGAGGTCGAAAGACTTCCTTTTTTTGTTTTTACCAGCGAGGACAGCGATTTCCAGGAAGGCCGCAAAGCAAGTGCTAAGAATAATTGGTAAACTCCAACCGACCGGCAATTCCAAAAAGATAACCCAGCTGTATCCATGATATATAATTCACGTTGCTTGAGGAATCCTTGGTGAACTTCGTGATTTAATTTTCCTTTTCGAATCAGAATGTCCCACTTTCTTTTTGATTACAAATACCTGATATTTTTTGTGGTTTACGCTATATTGTAGGAAGCCCAACTTTAGCCCTATGTGTAAAATCCTCAACCTTTCCGGATTCTTTTTCATTTGCATCGTCCTTTTCTCCTGCGTCGGAAAAGAAGTTGAGGCTCCGAAGAAGCCAAACATTCTCTTCGTATTTGTCGACGACCATGCTTTCCAAGCTATTTCTGCTTATGGAGGCCGATTGAAAGATCTGGCTCCCACTCCGAATATCGATCGAATTGCTAAAAATGGAATGAGGTTCAATAAAGCCTATGTCACCAATTCAATCTGCGCCCCTTCCCGGGCCTCAGTTTTGACAGGACTACATTCACATGCAAATGGTCACTTAACGAATAACGATACCTTCGACGGTAGCCAAACTACTTTCCCTAAGCTCCTTCAAGCCAATGGATACCGAACTGCATTGATTGGCAAGTGGCATCTGAAGTCCGCTCCAACGGGTTTTGACTACTGGGATATCCTTCCAGGACAGGGTCATTATTACAATCCGGATTTTATCACAGCTACAGATACAATCATAGAAAAAGGTTATGTGACCGAGATTATCACAGACAAAACACTCACTTGGCTTAAGAGTCAGCAAGATTCCGGAAAGCCTTTTATGCTTATGATGCAGCACAAGGCGCCTCACCGAGAGTGGGAAAAGGGTCCAAATCAGCTCTCACTTTACGAGGATGTAACTTTCCCAGAACCTGATAATCTATTTGACGATTATGCCACCCGAACATCAGCAGCAAGAGACCAGGATATGACCATCGAGAAAACAATGGAGTTGAAATACGATCTCAAGATGTGGAGCAAGGCGGATTCAGCATCAGGCGTCTATCAAAGAACTTATGGTAGAATGAATCCAGCTCAGCAAAAAGCTTGGGACGCAGTCTACGATCCGCTTCGGGAGGATTTTGAAAAGGCCAATCTCAGTGGAAAAGAGTTGGTCAAATGGAAGTATCAGCGCTACATGCGGGACTATTTAGCGGTGATAAGCGCTGTGGATCAGAGTGTAGGCAAGGTAATGGATTACTTAAAAGCAAATGGTTTAGAAGAAAATACCTTGGTGGTTTACACCTCAGATCAAGGGTTTTATCTAGGAGAGCATGGCTGGTTTGACAAGCGATTTATGTACGAGGAGAGCTTTCGTACTCCATTGTTGATGTCTTGGCCGGGCGTGATTCCTGCTGGCAGCACTTCAGATGCTTTGGTATCCAATCTTGATTTTGCTCAGACTTTCTTAGACATTACTGCAACTCAAGATCCGGGAACCATGCAAGGCCTCAGTCTCTTGCCCATCATGAAAGGTGGGAAACCAACTGACTGGCGCAAAAGTCTCTACTATGCCTACTTCGAATATCCGGGAGCACATTCGGTGAAAAAACACGAAGGTGCCTTTGATGGACGGTTCAAGATTATTCACTTCTATGATTCCGATGAATGGGAGTTTTATGATCTTCAAACCGACCCCAAAGAGATGAAAAATGTCTAT
>JBDNIP010000838.1:0-1562 GCA_041688245.1 Algoriphagus sp. | reverse complement strand
TGCTAGGACTATCGAAATCTATGATGGCGCGCTGTTTACAAGTCAATTGGGGGAACGAGTCATGGCTGGCAAGTGGACCGCCCTGCTTAACTCACACATGAAAGATTCTTAACTTGAACATATTATTTTAGGTCTTTTAATTTAAAAGTGATCAAAATTTTTGGTCACTTTTTTTGCTTTATTGACTTAGTATCTTTTCATTTTTAAGTGAAATTGAACTTTAACCGCAAAAAAGCGTGAGCGAAGATAAACTACTCAAAGAATATTCAGGCAGAGAAGTAGTCAGCACTTTTAGGGTAGGTAAATATATTCGTTCTGAAAAATGGGCAATTGGGCTTCCAGAGGTATTCAGGGGTGAATGATAGACCATAGATCAGCTCAGATAAAGCCAGTTTGGAAAGAATAGCTCACAGGGTTAAAATACCCCAGTACTATTTTAAGCTATTGTTCAATACAAGCAGACCAAAATCGAAAGTTTGAGTGCTGTCCAACTAGCAGAAGCAATTCCGAATGATCTCTTTGACAGTCTGCGTGAGCCTGGAATTAAGTTAACTTCAGCAAAAGTGAAAAAAACGAATAGAGGTTTTACTTGTTATAGCTTATTAGCTATTCAAAATAAATGATTTTTTGATGGCTCAGATAAGAAGATAATCTTTAATGAATAATCTCAAATGAGGAAAGTTTTAGTGCTGTTTGCACACCCAAAGTTTGAACATTCTGAAGCAAATCGTGAATTGCTTCTTGCAATTTCCGATCTCGAAAACGTAGAAGTTCGGGATTTATATGAGTTGTATCCAGAGTTCAATATATCTATACAACATGAGCAAGAGTCACTGTTCGAAGCTGATGTGATCATCTGGCAACACCCTTTTTATTGGTACTCTTGTCCTCCTTTGATGAAACAATGGATTGACATAGTTCTGGAGTTTGGCTGGGCCTATGGTCCTGGAGGGATTTATTTGAAAAATAAGCATATCCTTAATGCGGTTACCTCTGGTGGCACGGCCGAAACTTACGGCCCAGATGGAAATAATCAATTTACACTACGAGATTTTTTACAGCCTTTTGAGCAGACTGCAAAGCTTTGCAATATGACCTACTTACCGGTTTTTCATATTGGAGGAACTCACCAGATCAGCGCCGAAAAGTTAAAAACCGGTGCATATAAGTACCGTGAATTGCTGATCCAACTTCGAGATGCAGTCCGATTGGATGAAGCATCTTTGGAGAACTTTTACTTCAAAAACGACTAAATATGGAAGGATTTTTGCCTCAAGCTATTATATTTATAATTGCTGCAATTGTCTGTGTGCCGATTGCTAAGAGACTCGGAATGGGATCGATTTTAGGATACCTTATTGCGGGAATCGTTATCGGCCCTTACTTCTTAGGATTTTTGGAAGAAGGCGAAGACATCATGGAAAAAGCTGAGTTTGGCGTAGTGATGATGCTATTCCTGATTGGTCTTGAATTAGAGCCAAAAAATCTCTGGCGAATGAAGAAACTGATATTACAAGTTGGTCTTATCCAAGTATTGGTAACCTCAGCAGTCCTATTTGGGA
>JBDNIP010000837.1:0-1789 GCA_041688245.1 Algoriphagus sp. | reverse complement strand
TGTTGGAGGACTTAACTATCAAGTTGAGCATCATTTATTTCCAGATATTTGTCATGTTCATTACAGGGAGATCGCACCGATAGTTAAGGCAACTGCTGAAGAGTTCAATATACCTTACCATTCAAAGCCCAATTTCTTAGCAGCTGTTTTAGATCATTTCAAAATGCTTTATGTATTGGGAAATACGCCCAAATTAGAGTCTGCAAAAGCGTACTAGAATGACGTTCAGTAGAAATACAAAGTCTGTGGGACAGAACCGTAACTCTAAAGTTACAGGGAAGCCAAAGCATAAGAAAAAAGAATCAACTTTAGATCCAAGACTTCTTTCGAAGAAAGCTCAGCCGAGTGGTCAAGAAGGTTTTCAGTCTGTAATTCCGTTCTCCGAGCTCAACCTTAACATGAATTTGTTGAAGAATATTGGAGCTAAGGGTTATCAGAGAATGACTTATATCCAAGAAAAATCTATTGTCCCACTTCTACAGGGTAGAAACCTGCTGGGGATTTCAAACACGGGATCCGGTAAAACAGGTGAATTCTTAATTCCAATTATTGAGCATGCGAAAGCTGACCCTCTTAATTACTCCGCGCTAATTGTTACACCGACCAGAGAATTAGCGCTTCAGATAGAGGAAGAGTTTAAAAGTTTAGCAAAAGGAATGAATCTTTCCTCAAATACGTTTATAGGTGGGACTAATATTAATTCAGATTTTAAAGCTTTAAAAAGAAAGCTTCATATCATTGTAGGAACTCCAGGTAGACTTCTTGATTTGACAGACCGTAAGCTACTTAATCTGAATCGTATCAATACCCTAGTATTAGATGAGTTTGATCGAATGCTCGATATGGGTTTTGTTCATGATGTCAAGAAGCTTGTTAACTTAATGGTCAGTCGAAAGCAAACAATGCTTTTTTCGGCAACACTAGACCCAGCTCAGAAAAAGCTAATAGATGGTTTACTACACAATCCCGTTGAGGTGAAAGTTAATACAGGAGGTACTACAAGTGAGAATGTGGATCAAGAGACCATCAAAGTGCCAGAAGGTAAAGACAAGTTCGATATGCTATCAGGTCTTTTTAAAAATAAAGACTTAGATAGGGTGATTATTTTCATGGAAACTAAAAGACTTGCAGATCAAATAGCAAAAAAATTGAATCAAGTCGGAGTAAAGTCCGGACTAATTCATGGAAACAAATCTCAGAATTTTCGAAACCGAACAATAGAGGAGTTCAAGAGCGGAATAACTAGAGTACTCGTAGCTACCGATGTAGCTGCAAGAGGTATAGACGTGGCTGATGTATCACATGTGATAAATTATCAGCTTCCCATGTCTATGGATAGCTATATCCACAGAATAGGCCGGACAGGTCGAGCCGGAAAAACCGGGCGGGCCATAACATTTGTCAATTAAAATCGCCGAAATGTCAAAAAATCAAAACACATTTATCAAAAAACAAAAAGCAGAACTTAAAAAGAGAAAGAAAAGAGAAAAGCAAGAAAAAATGGCAACTAGAAAGGATCAGCCAAAGAGTGGTGATCTAGATGATATGTTGGCCTATGTGGATCGATTTGGAAATATATCCGATACGCCACCTGAGCCCGAGCCACCAAAAAAAGAAATTAATCCGAGTCAAAAATTTAATACAAACACCAAATTTAAAAGTCAGTAATCATGAATGAAGGAACAGTAAAATTCTTTAACACAACCAAAGGTTTTGGTTTTATTACACCAGCAGACAATAGTGAAGATGTATTCGTACACCACTCAGGTCTTGTACACGAAATCCGTGA
>JBDNIP010000836.1:0-1985 GCA_041688245.1 Algoriphagus sp. | reverse complement strand
TAATTGGCATAATGCTTTGCAGATTTGATCCAAGCGATCAATCCCAAGGTAGCCAAAACGGTGAAAAAGAGAAATTGAAAGGAGGTTAAGATTAATCCTTTGTAGAAATAAAGCGGAACGGAAACCAAATCGGTAATGATCCATGCAATCCAATTTTCCACTTTCTTTTTGGCCATCAACCACATCCCTACAAAGGCAGAAGCAGTGGTAAATGAATCCCAATATGGGACGTCTGAATCGGTAAATCTTGAAAGAACAACATATAATACTGCGTAGGAAAGCAAAAAAATACCGATTGATATCAGCCAACCTGATGGTTTGAGCCAAGTGACAGGCAGCACCTTATCACCCGGTTTCGGATGCGTCCAAACATACCATCCGAAGATCGACATGCCGAAATAATAGGCATTGATCCCCATATCCGCATAGAGCTTGTACTGAAGGCAGATCCAGACATAAATAAGAGTGGAAACAATCCCTGTAGGATAGACCCAAATATGCTCACGCATGGAGTAGAATACTGATGCCACCCCAAATGCTACGGCCAGGCCTTCTAACCAAGTTATTGCTGCTAGTCCTTCTCGGAATCCATCTTGGAGAAACTGTAAATCCATAATGCGAATAAAGGATAAATTTCAAAGGTTGGAAAGTTTCAAAGTTCAATTTTGGCACTTCTTAAAGAATTTGCATTAAAATACACCAATAGAAATAGCGTAGTTGACAGGTCATATATCAGTTCCTTTTGGGATATCCATAGAACTTTTCTACTAATCCACTGTTTGATTGTTAACTTTGCCAGCTATGACCTTGAGTACCCTATCCCCCAAAATCGATATCGATTCCCTCGATCCCAAAGAATACATCATTATCAAAAATGCCCGAGTGAATAACCTCAAAAGCTTGAGCGTAGCCATTCCTCGAAATAAATTTGTAGTCGTTACTGGACTTTCAGGTTCAGGTAAGTCTTCCCTCGCATTTGACACACTTTTTGCCGAAGGCCAACGCATGTATGTGGAAAGTCTCAGCTCCTATGCAAGACAATTTCTCGGAAGAATGGAGAAACCGGATGTGGAGTATATAAAGGGTGTAGCCCCTGCCATCGCGATCCAACAGAAAGTTAATAACAGAAATCCAAGGTCAACTGTCGGTACCACCACTGAGATCTACGATTATTTGAAGCTTCTTTTTTCACGAGTGGGAAAGACCATTTCACCCATTTCAGGCAAAGAAGTAAAGCATAGCACAGTTACAGATATTGTGAATTACATCCAGGACTTCGATGAAAGCACCAAAGTAATGATCTCTTGCCCGCTTCAGATCGAGCATGGACGTAAAATCAATCAGGAGTTGGAGTTGCTCTTGCAAAAAGGTTATACCAGAATCCTGATTGATGGGGAAGTCTATTTTGTCGAAGACCTGATCGGAGAAAAGAAAGTACCCAAAGGAAAGTACGAGATTCTGATTGATCGAGCGAGTGTTCAAAAAGATGATGAAGACAATCAATTTAGAATCGCTGATTCGGTACAAACTGCACTTTTTGAGGGGCATGGAGATGTGAAAATCACAGTTCCGGATCAAGAGACCAAGACTTTCTCAGATCGGTTCGAGCTGGATGGGATGGTCTTCGAACTACCATCTGTGAATTTCTTCTCCTTCAATAATCCATTTGGTGCCTGCAAGACCTGTGAAGGATTTGGAAATGTGCTCGGAATCGATCCTGATCTGGTGATTCCAGATAAAGACCTGTCAGTTTATGAAGGTGCTCTAGCTCCTTGGCGCGGCGAATCTTCCAGATCTTGGCTGGACCCACTACTAAAAAAAGGAATCGAGTTTGACTTTCCAATTCATCGATCCTACAATGAGCTTAGCGAGAAGGAGAAAGCATTACTCTGGACCGGCAATAAATATTTCAAAGGCCTGGATGCGTTTTTTGAAGATCTGGCAACCAAAACTTATAAAATTCAGTATCGGGTGATGCTCTCCCG
>JBDNIP010000835.1:0-1174 GCA_041688245.1 Algoriphagus sp. | reverse complement strand
TTTATATTATTTGTCAAGCCTGTGAAAGTGATTCGCTGATCTTCGTTGAAGGCATTGATACTCGCCCCGACTAGGTAGCGTTCATCAGATCCGTAGCCACCGGTTATTCTTCCAAATTGACCCTTTCTGCGGTTGGGCTTGGTGATGATATTAATCGTTTTCTGGCGGTTTCCATCATCAAACCCACTCAACAAGGCTTGATCACTTTTTTGATCGAAGATCTCGATGCTCAAGATCACTTCAGCGGGTAGGTTTTGCAAAGCCGTCTTCACATCTCCTCCGAAGAAGGGTTTACCATCTACTAAAATTTGAGTGATATTTTCTCCTTGAGCCTGAAGTGCTCCGTCCACCATCAGTACTCCTGGGAGTTTTTCTACCAAAACCTGCGCACTGGCATCCCTCATAGTCTTGAAAGCATCGGCATTATAGAGCGTGGTATCACTTTTCTGTGTGCCAGTGGCCATTCTTGCGCTGATGGTCACCTCACCGAGATCTGTGGCAGTTTCACGAATCATTACATTTCCAAGATCGAGGTCCCGATGCAGCTGAATGTTTCGAAAGAGATTTTCAAATCCCAAATACTGTACTTTCATCAGGTATTCACCTTCTTTGATATTATCTAGGGTAAAATTCCCATCAAGATCTGAAATCATCCCATCAACCTGAATCGAATCAGAAAAATTCAATAATAGGATGGTGGCATTCGGGATACTTTCCTTTGACCTTGCGTTCATGACTTTCCCTTTGATAGAATAGTTTTGAGTCCATGCGGTAAGAAAAGAACTAAAGAAAAGAAAAAGTATAAAACAGTATTTCATTAGGATTGATAGGTCTAATAACCTTTGGATTTGACATTTATTTTCGCAATTTCTGCCCTCCAGTACCACAAAGAAACAGGTAATTATCTTCGATTCGAAGCAGAATTGGCTAAGCGGTCGATAGTAGCATTGAAAAGGAGTTATGCTATGTTAAGCGATTAATGAAAAAATCAGATTTCTGTTAATTAAGCTCATTAGTAGATATATTTTTTATAAAAGTCTGAAATTGTGGATTAAGGCTTATTTTTTTTGTTTTCTGACAAATGCTGTGCTAGCATTGTTAATTTTGGCTCTATTCTAATCTGCGAGTGATTTATATGAGTGATAACTTCGCCAAGATTTTCTGATCAACTGCT
>JBDNIP010000834.1:0-3056 GCA_041688245.1 Algoriphagus sp. | reverse complement strand
CTGGTGTAGATGCTATTGTAATTCCTGAAAAGGGTAGCGCCCAGATTAATGCGGATGCGCTGAAGACATCTGCAGGAGCATTAAATCACCTTCCAATTGCGCGAGTCAAAAACTTATTTTATACCTGCCGAGACTTACAAAAATCTGGCTTGGTATTGATTGGAATTACTGAGAAGACCGAAAAATCTATGTACGAAGCAGATTTCTCAGTACCAGTAGCCATGATTATGGGTTCGGAAGAAGATGGAATATCAAATGAGCTATTCGGCATCATGGATGATCGGGTAAAGATCCCAATGGCTGGAAATATTGAGAGCTTGAACGTTTCAGTTTCGGCTGGAGTAGCCATCTATGAGGCAATAAGGCAGCGAAAAAATTAAAATATTTTCAAAAAAGGGGTAGAATTAAATAAATTCCTCCCCTTTTTTTCTCGCATTAGATACGAACTCACGAAACTTCTTTTCGTCATCCAACTTGCAAATTAAGAGAACATTTCCAGTTTCGTTGACCAAATAGTTATTCAAGCCTTGGATCACGACCAACTTATCACTGTCGAGTTTGATGTAACAATTTTCCGTTTCATAAAGAACTGCATTTGCTTCAATGACATTTTTTTCTTCGTCTTTTTTGGCGATGTCATATAGACTGCTCCAAGAGCCTAGATCTGACCATCCAAAATCTGACGGCAAGACATAGACTTGATTTGACTTTTCCATCACACCATAGTCAATGGAAATACTTTTCAATTGGGTATACGCTCGGGATATAAATGAAGCTTCTCTTTCAGAACCAAAGACAGCTAATCCTTCATCAAAAACCTCCGCCAAGTCTGGCATATGCTCCTCAAATGCGTGGATAAGACTACTAGCTTTCCAGATAAAAATACCCGAATTCCAAACAAAATCTCCGCTATCAAGGAAAGTTTTCGCAAGCTTGAGATTAGGCTTTTCGATGAAGGTTTTCACCTTCATCACATCTGAATCAGAGTTCTCATGATACTGAATGTATCCATAACCTGTTTCTGGCCTGTTTGGAGTAATTCCAAGTGTAATCAAACGCTTTGAGATTTGAGCTGCTGCAATCGCTCGAGTAATAGTTTTAGCAAATTTACCCTCCTGTAAGACCAAATGATCCGCCGGAGTCACAACTAAAGTGGCATGCGGATCGATCGAATGAATTTTATAGCAAGCATAAGCAATGCAAGCAGCAGTATTTCTCCTTAAGGGCTCAATCATAATCTGGTGATCTTTCAGCTCAGGAAGTTGCTCTTTGACTAGATGTAAATATTTTTTGTAAGTAATGATGACAAACTGAGCTGGATCGAAAAATTCAACGAATCGATCATAGGTCATCTGCAATAGGGAACGACCAGTACCCAAAATATCTAAAAATTGTTTTGGAAGTTTTCTTCGGCTATGTGGCCAGAACCGAGTTCCGATCCCACCTGCCATAATTACGATATAGGGTTTATTTTGCATTTTAAACTATCCCTTCTTTCATCAGTTCATGAATATGAACAAATCCAGCTATATTCTCTCTATCCATGGCTACCAATTGTGTAATATTGTGTGTGCGCATTAAATTATAAGCTTTTACTGCAAATTCATCTTTGGCTATAGTTTTTGGATTCAACGTCATAATATCTACAGCTTTTAGAGATTGGATATCAAGTGTCTTCTGGAGCATTCTTCGCAGATCTCCGTCAGTAATGATGCCTATTAGCCGATCGTCTTGATCCACTACAGCAGTGGCACCTAAGCGCTTGCTTGATATTTCCATAATAATATCGGCCAATCCTGAGTCTTGGCTCACTTTAGGTATTTGATCTTTAACCAGTACATCTTCTACTTTGAGATAAAGTTGTCTCCCTAACGTACCTCCTGGATGGTACTTAGCAAAATCCTGAGAAGTAAATCCTCTAGCTTCTAATAAACAAACCGCCAAAGCATCTCCCAGTGCCAAATGTGCACTGGTGCTGGTTGTCGGCGCTAGATTATGTGGACAAGCCTCTTCACCGATTGTTGCGTTCAAGACATAATCGGCATGCTTGGCCAAATAGCTGTCAATATTGCTAACCAAGCCAACCAAAACGGAACCGGATTTTTTGATGAGGGGTACTAATACTTTAATTTCAGGAGTGTTTCCACTTTTTGAAATACAGATAACTACATCTTCAGATTGGATCATTCCCAAATCACCATGAATCGCATCAACAGCATGCATGAAAAGTGCTGGTGTTCCAGTAGAATTCAGTGTTGCTACAATTTTGTTGGCAATTATGGCACTTTTTCCCACCCCTGTGATAACAACCCTACCTTTTGATTCTAAAATTCGACCAACACAAGAGTCAAAATCCTCATCCAAAAAATTTATGAGGTTTAAGATGGCCTGCGCTTCATTTTGAAGGACACCTGTGGCAATACTTCTAATATTTTTAGCTAAATTCAATTCTTAGTGAGTTTGGAAATCATTCCAAACAAAGATATGAACTTAATTAGTGATTCTTGTTTTAAAGGATTTCGTTACCCTTATTTATTCTCAAAGTGGAAGAAAAAGTAAAAGCAGAGCTTAAAAAAATCTTTGGCTTCAGTCAATTTCGTGGAAATCAGGAAATTATTATTGATAACCTGATGAACAAACGAAATACGTTTGTAATAATGCCTACAGGTGCGGGCAAATCACTTTGTTATCAGCTACCCGCTGTGGTCAACGAAGGAACCGCTATCGTGATTTCTCCTTTAATCGCGTTGATGAAAAATCAAGTAGACCAACTAAATTCCCTTGGTATAAATGCTCACTTTCTAAATTCTACGCTCAATAAGTCAGAATCTACTAAAGTCAAAAATGAAGTTTTGGCACAAAAGACAAAACTACTTTATGTAGCTCCAGAGTCTTTGACCAAGGAGGAAAACATTGAATTTCTCAAAAAAGCTAAAATCAGTTTCATCGCGATAGATGAGGCCCATTGTATTTCGGAGTGGGGTCATGATTTTCGACCAGAATACCGTCGGATCAAATCTATCGTAGCAATGATTGCTCCTACCCTGCCCATTATT
>JBDNIP010000833.1:0-3977 GCA_041688245.1 Algoriphagus sp. | reverse complement strand
TAATATTGAATTTAAAATCCAAGGAATATTGGAAATAATATCTTCAAATAAGATTTTCATGAAACTAAGAGATAGGTTTAAATTAAACTCAGTTTTTGAAGAAGAAAGTGATGATGTTGATGAAATTACTTTTAAAGAAGCAGAAATTCAACCCTTATCAAAAGAAGCAGAACAGTTAGAGCCATTAATACTCGCTGCAGCAACACTGCCTTCTCCTCTTGAGGCAACCATTAAACCGGTATTGGCTAATTGGGATTCACAACATGTGACGCTCGAAAAGCATGGAGGACTTGGCTATTACAAATTGATAGAGGAGGGCTTGACCTATAAAGGAAGTCTCATTGAATCAACTAATCCTATTTTCGATGAACAGGATACAGGTAAAACATTCTGTGGACTTTTTGCTCATCAGAACTCATTACATCCTGAAAGTGATGAATTCTTTCCTGGAATTATTGGAAGTCGATATGCACTAATCATAGAAGTGTTAGATGCTTATCGAATCAAATTGAACTTTGAATTTAACGGTCAAAGTAATAAAGGATATATTTTTCATGATAACAGCTTTGCTTTCCGATCTGCAATGAATTCTGTTAAATATTCTCGCACAAAAACTATAGAGCTTCAAGACCGCAAAACTTATGTTATTCCTGAATACGAAAAAACTGATTTATCGAGAGATTTTTTTCTGATCGCAAAAACTGGATCTAACCTCAAGATAGGAGTAGAGGATTATTTTCAGTGGTCTAATCGGAGTACTAAGAGACAGGCAGGAAGCCTATTTGATTTTGGGGGCAACAGTGTCACGATTGGTTTTAGAAATGTGAATTTCTTACCACCACACCGCCAAGTAAATGCCGCTCAGTTATTTTCCACTAGCCTATTTCGATCCACCCCAAATAAGGGTCAGACAGCTAAAGTAGCAGTGATAAATATGAATAGCACCCTTGAGGTCAATGCTAAAGATGCAAGGTACAATCAGGTGGGTTTCGGTTATGGTTTCATGTACTCAAGTGAGCCAGGTAACTATGTGATTGGCAAAGATATCACTCAAAGAGGGCCTGGTTTCATGGATTTTAAAGCAAATTTTGGGGGTGGTCTTTTTGCAGTTTTCGAAAATATAAAAACTGACTTTAAAGATGAGGAGTCCTTTGCTACACCGAGGATCAAAGTGATGGGAAGACTTGAGGATAATATATTTACGATTACTTCAGGTCATACGATTTACCAAATTTTCACATATGATTTTGGGGAAGGAAACGTTTCGCATTTACTTCATTTTGACAGATTTACATTTGTCATCAATGGCAAGAATGCTGTCATTAATGCTTCACAATTTAGGGTTCGCCCTTTTGGGAAAGGACAAATCAAACTTCGGGTAAGAGATTCGAAAAGTGTCTATGCCAAAGCTGTGGAGTTACATGCAGGGGATCAATTGATATATCAAGGGCAAGCTTTTCAAATTGTGGAAAAAACGCGAACCTATGTCACAGAATGGAATCAAGGTGAGGAGGATGTCAGATATGCGATGTGCCTAAAACTAGACAAAGCACTCCCTGTAGCAGATGGATATCTGGAATTTGAAATTAGATCAATCGGAGAGTCGCTTAATAACGGTCAGGAGAAGTCTGCGTATTTGATTTATAAAGCTAATTACGAATTCAGAACGTATATGAATACTAAATTTCAAGATCGAGAAGTTCTTTCTTCTGACCCAGTAGGTCATTTATCATACAACCATAAGGAGATTACTTTATGGGCAAAAAATTTCAAACATAATGGTTTCTACAGGCAATCATTATCTAACGTAGGTAAAAGCAACGGTTACACTTTGATTAATTGCTCGGGGTTTGAAGGTCAGTTCAAACCTGATGCGCCTGTAAGAAATTCCGGTGAAATGTCCCAAGTTGCAGTAAATCTTATTCAGGAGATTGAATCTATAGTATAAGGAAATTCGCTTAAGAATAGCCCAATCAAGGTTTTTCTACTAAAAGTACCACCCTGAATTTATCAGGATCAATCCGGATGTTGGTAGCAGGATAAGGTATGATATCAATCAGTTTAATGGAGTAATTACCCACTGCAGCCTCAATCGGAATTCCGGATACGCTTGGTCCGATTGATAATTTTAGAATAGACTCTTTGCCTTTTTCATTTATCAATAGTGCTACTTCTACGAATCCCTCCCACACACAAGTAACATTTGAGGGGCATCTGGACTCATTTGGGTAAGCATTGAAGGTGATAGAAAGATCCTCATTACAATAGGTAGCCGTATCAAAAACTTGAATTATTATTTCTTCACCAATAGATACATTTAGACAGTCAGAATCTTCAGCACAGGAAAAAAAAAGGATTGAGCAAAACAGCAAAATCATATATGTTCTCATGATGGTTGAAAATTACCGGTTAAGACGAAATCAAAAGAGATTAAGTTATTAAAGAATACGGACTTTCTCGAAAAATAGAATTGGCACTTCATAAGAAGTTCATGACTTAAAACAGAAAAAGCTTCACAGTGATGTGAAGCTTTTAATTAAAGTGGAGAATATCGGATTCGAACCGATGACCCCTACACTGCCAGCGTAGTGCTCTAGCCAACTGAGCTAATCCCCCGTTTGAATAAGCCTAAAAGAGTTGGTGACCTCCCCGGCAGTTTGCGGGGAGCTCTAGCCTCCCGATAGCTATCGGGATGGGCCAATCCCCCGTTTTTAGATTTGCAAAGATAGACCTAGGTTTGATCTAACCAAAAGATATTTTAAGTAGTTGAATAATTTATTCGAGTTAATATACTTCGACCAAGGGTGATTTCGTCTGTAAATTCAAGCTCACTGCCCACAGCAATACCTCTGGCTATTGTACTTACTTTAACACCTTTTTCTTTCAATTTCTTTGCCAAATAGAATGAAGTGGTATCTCCTTCCATGGTTGCGCTGAGCGCTAAAATCACCTCATTAACGGGAGTATTTTTTTCTCTGGATTCTATTCTTGTAAGAAGAGACTGTACTTTTAATTCTTCTGGACCTATTCCTTGAATGGGCGATATGATACCGCCCAACACATGATACTTACCGAAAAATTGGTTGGTATTTTCGATCGCTAAAACATCTCTAATATCCTCAACCACACAGATCGTACTAGCATCCCGTCTTGGACTTATACAAATACTGCACTCCTCAGCATCCGAGATATTATGACAAGTCTTACAATACTGTATCTCAGACCGCATGCGTGTAAGTGCCAAAGTTAATGCTTCTGTATTTATTTCGTTTTGCTTGAGCAAGTGTAATACGAGTCTCAAAGCCGTTTTTTTTCCAATACCTGGAAGTCTTGATATTTCGGTAACAGCGTCTTCAATAAGTTTGGAAGGGAAATTCACTGGATAGAGATTAATTAAACTATTTCGGCTTGGATTCCAGCATCTAAAATAGCTACGCAAAGTGGTTTTAATTCGTCAAATCCTCCTTTTTTTACAGCACACTTTCCTTTGAAATGAATAATCATTGTGCACTGCTCAGCTTGCTCAGCGGTGTGTTTACAGACTTTAATAAGAATTTGGGTCACATGATTAAAAGTGTTGACTTCATCATTATAGACGATGAGGTCGCAAGCATCCAAGTCTACTAACTCTTCGACTAACACTTCTTCTAATTCGACCATAGGATATGTAGTACTCGACTTATTCATTTTGCAAAATTAAGAATATTGGACAACTTAGCGAACCCGCAGCAAAGCATTTATGAATCCACAATTAGTTTTAATAGTAATTACCTGTTATTTTTTGCTGCTTTTTTTGATTTCTTGGTTCACCTCTCGAAACGTTACTGCTGATTCGTTCTTTACTGGAGATCGCCAATCCCATTGGTTTTTAGTTGCCTTTGGGATGATTGGAGCATCACTTTCAGGTGTGACTTTCATCTCAGTACCAGGAGAGGTACAGAACACTAACTTCTTTTACTTCCAAGTTGTTTTGGGAT
>JBDNIP010000832.1:0-4159 GCA_041688245.1 Algoriphagus sp. | reverse complement strand
TTTGTAGAAAAAAGAAGTTTGGTTTCCGTGTTTTGGCCAAGTTGGCGTCAATCGTGAATTGGTATGTCGCCAAAACAGGTGGATGATGGTTTTTTCGTTTTACCATCAGTGAGGACACTCAGGTCGGCAAAATAAAAATCCAAACTCCCAAGCCATTTTTAGCTCCCCGAATCCAGAACTTCAACTTACCAGTTGGTAAATCTTTTGAGGGAATTCTAAATTCAGCTAAGGCTAACTCAGTATCACCTATTTTGAGATAGTTGTCCACAATCCCGTCTTGTCCAAACTGATCTGTTTTGGCATAGCTGATAGAAACATTGCCTGTTGATTC
Source organism: Algoriphagus sp. (assembly GCA_041688245.1). GTDB lineage: Bacteria > Bacteroidota > Bacteroidia > Cytophagales > Cyclobacteriaceae > Algoriphagus. Next base: position 3,828 of record JBDNIP010000832.1, on the reverse strand, counting down.
CATCGGCAGCCAAGTCAGCACTACCTCCTCTTCCTGAATTTCCGCTTTCACCTGCCCGATAGATAACTCACCGATCATCGATACTCCATCCAATTCCCTTAGCGCGGCATTTGGGACGTCTACATCCATAAATCTGACTATTGTTGGCAAAATATCCACCATAGCAGGCTGTTCATTTTTGAAGTATTCGTTTAGATATTGGGCATTCGTAACTATCCAAGTTTCACGCTCACGATCAGATTGACCACCGTGATCTTTCCCATCCGGAGCCTTCCTTCCATGATCTGTAGTGATAATAATCATCCAGTCCTCTCCAAATTTTTCTTCCCGGAAGCGAATGGATTCATAGATTCGACCAACCTGCTCATCTGCTAGTACTACTGCTGCGGATAACTGTGGACTATCGCCATAGCGATGGCCCATATCGTCCGTATACTCCAAATAAACCCAAGACAAATCAGGCCCATTATTTTTAAGTTGATAAGCCGCTTCGTAGCTGACCAGATTATCGATTTTTTGAATGTACTGCGTCTCTGAATCGTGTGGATAAGTCACTGTGTCCAATTCAAAACCATCAAAGGAAAAATCCATTTTCAAAAATCCAGTGTCGGATAATTCTTCTCCAATTAATTTAGTTCGATTGTCTTGCCAAGTGGAGAAAATCGCAATTTTTGAGGCAGGCCTAGCTTCCTTTAGAAATCTAAATATCGTCCAGTAATTGTAGTTTGGCTCTTTGATCTCATTCCCCCAGACATTATGTTTATTGGCCCAGGTACCTGTCAAGAGTGAATTGTACCCAACTGCTGAAATGGTGGGCGTTTCGGAATACCCGCCTTTAATGCCTCCAGTGTAAGCCCTTGAATAACCTCCCTTCTTTGCTATTTCATCAAGATTGGGCGTAGAAGTATTTTCTAGAACAGCTGCGGGAATTCCATCTAAAATTATAAAGACAACTTTCTTTTGCCCAAAACCAACAAAGGAATGACTGCTTAAAAACACCGTCAGGTAAAAAACCAGAAAAAACTTGAGAGACATTTCGCTAATGAAGAATTATCCCTCAATTAGCTGTTTTTTTGTATCTTTTTCAACCTAATGCCTCAACTATGAAAAACCTATCCTACCTCACAGCCTTTATTTTTGGATTTTCGATTTTAAGTACCTCACTTTTCGCTCAGGAGAAAATTTTAGATGAAGCTTTTGAACGGGCAGGTGAAGAGGGGTTTTCGGGGGTGGTTTTGGTAGCGGAAGATGGAAAAATCCTTTTTCAAAAGGCCGTTGGATATCGAAGTTTTGAGGGTAAAACCTTCTTGGAAACTGATGATATATTTGAGCTTGCTTCAGTCTCAAAGCAATTTACAGCGATGCTCGTGATGATCTGCAAAGAAAAAGGCTTGCTCGAGTTTGATGATCCGGTAGAAAAATATTTAAATATACCTTACTCAGGAGTGAGCCTAAGACATCTTCTGACTCATACCAGCGGCTTGCCAGACTATCAAGCGATCATGGATGCACATTGGGATAAAAGCAAAGTGGCTGGTAATCCCGAAATTTTGGAATATTTGAGGACTTATGCGCCACCCATTTTATTTGAGCCTGGAGAGAAATACGAATACAGTAACACTGGTTACGTCCTGCTTGCAAGTATTGTGGAAAAGGCCTCTGGAAAAGATTTCGTAACTCTTGCGAATGAGTGGATTTTTCTACCGCTGGGAATGAAAAGCACCGCTATTCGCTCCCCTGAAGAAAAGGCCAAAGTGAGCAACTTTGCCGCCGGCCATCTGCAAGATGAAGCTGGAAACTATGTCAATGCGAACAAATTTCACTCTTCGGATTACACCGTGTGGCTGGGCAATCGAAAAGGTCCCGGAAGAGTAAGCAGTACTGCTTCAGATTTATTAAAATGGGATCAGGCACTTTACAATGAAAAGCTGATTTCCCAAAAAACTCTGGAGGAGGCATTCACTCCATATCGATTGAATGATGGAACGCGAAGCTATTATGGTTTTGGATGGGAGCTCGACCCAAGAAGTCCTTTTGGCAAAATGGTGAGTCATACCGGTGACAATCCCGGTTATAAAACGATAATAGTACGGTATATCGAAGAAAACAAGACGATCATCATACTGAATAATAATGCCCAAAAAGATATGATCAAACTAGTAGAAGCGGCATCGCTTTCCTTATACAAATGGTAATAAATTCAATTGTATAAAATATTATTAATCACCTAAAGCAGGCATTTGAAAACGTTCTAGAATACTTTTTGAATGCGCTTTGATAAAAACCTCTTCCATTCTTGAGATGATATCCACATTTGAAGAGGCTAGATTTACTTGTTCTTGGGGGTCACTCTCCAAATCATAAAGCTCAATTTCAAGGGAATTACCTTTCACAATGTTCTGCCGAATCGCTTTCCATTTGCCCATTCGAATCGCTTGCTGACCACCATATTCAGGATATTCCCAATAGAGATACTCATGAGCTTTTTGAGGTTTTCCAAAAATCGCAGCCAAGAAGCTCTCCCCATCTGTATCCCTTGGAATTTGAATTCCGACCAATTCACAGATCGTAGGAAGCCAATCGTAAAAGATCGAAATGTGATCACTTTTACTTCCTGCTTCTACTTGTCCAGGCCAATTGACCACAGCATAGGAACCCGAATCCCTCCTTCGTAGACAAAGCCCTTGGTTCTACCATAACCATTAGTGAAGGGTTTAGAACTTTCAAAAAAATCAAAATCAACCCCTCCAGTATAAGTAGGACCATTGTCCGAAGTAATTACAATAATGGTGTTTTCTGTCAAACCTAGATCATCCAGTTTTTGCTTGATTTCACCGATTTGCTCGTCAAGCTTGGTAATCATTGCAGCATAGGCGGCTCGAGGGTTTTGATTGGGAAAATATCCCTGAGCCCCGTCATAGGGAGGTTCATCTCCAAAAGCATTCACATATCCTGTACGATCTTTAGCTGGAATCTGTAGGGGCACATGCGGAAGCGGAGAAGCATAATACAGGAAGAATGGCTCATCTTTATTTGACTCGATAAAGTCTAATGCCTTTTGATGAATCAAATCAGGTGCATAATCCTGCTGCTCATACTTGGAATAACTCTTAGGATCATTCGGATCAGCTAAAGAATCTAATAAGGTACGAGGAACAATTATCTCATTGTTGAGCTGGATCTTATTTTCATTTTCCCAGAGATGCGGCGGATAGAGATTATGTGCCTGACGTTGACAATTGTAGCCATAGAAATAATCAAAGCCCATTTTTGTGGGAATACTTTCTGTCAAGGGTGCTCCCAATCCCCACTTACCCAAAATTCCAGTCTTGTAACCTGCACTTTGAAGTAATTTTGCCAAAGTCTGGGTATTGGCTGGAAGCGGTCGCTGGCCCTCGAGATTGGGGTCTTGCGCGGCTTTGGCGTAGTCCCAGACTTCGCCTCGCTCGCGCCATTCGTCATTTCCCCGAATATATGCATGTCCCCCATGCTTTCCAGTCAACAACATGCAACGGGCCGGGGCGCAGACCGGGGCCGCTGTATAATGATTTGTAAATATTTTTCCGGTCGCTGCCAAGGCATCAATAGTTGGAGTTTTGATCTTTTCCTGTCCTTGATAGCCTACTTCCCCATAGCCAAGATCATCGGCTAGAATGAAAACGATATTGGGTCGAGAAACTTGACTTTCCTTTTTTTCACTGCAAGAAAAAAAACTTGTCCACACTATTGAAGCTAGAAGAATGATTCTCATCAGGTTAAATTTTTCTATGAGTCTGTACCACAGCTATAGCTTTTTCGAGTCGTTCTTCAGCTGATCCGCTAATGATT
>JBDNIP010000831.1:0-2172 GCA_041688245.1 Algoriphagus sp. | reverse complement strand
TTTTCCGATGTAGCAGAAAGGACAAACTACATCTGACCATATTTCTATTTTCATTGCATTTTCATTTACTTGGTAAGGAATAGATTTTTATAACAAAGAGTTCAAACCCTATTGATTTGAAAACGAAAGAATGCCTATCCTGTGCAATGGAAATCGATGATAAAGCGACAGTTTGCCCGATCTGCCAGTTTGAGTTCCCCAAGCGCTCACCGTGGATCTCTTGGTTGGCGATATTTCTTTTAATCGTGTTTTTATTAAGCTATATTCTGTGATGAAAAACCAAGCCCTATGAATAAGCGAAAATTCATCAAATCACTTGCAGCTTTGGGACTTACGACTCCCATATTTTCATCCGAAACAGCTGCACATTCTTGGGAGGATCTTGATTTCACTACTGCTGACTTTTGGCTGCAGATTCGCGCTGGCTATAGACTCAAACCAGATTACATCAATCTGGAAAATGGTTACTACTGTTTTTTACCTGAACAAACGCTAGAAAAATACATCAAGCACATTCGGGAGGTGAACTACCAGGCTTCACATTACATGCGTACCGTCCAGTGGGAGAATAAAGCCAAAAGCGTAGCCAAGTTAGCCGAATTAGTGGGTGCAAGTCCAGAAGAGATCATTTTGACAAGAAATACCACTGAGTCGCTAGATCTGATTATTTCTGGATATCCATGGCAGGCTGGCGATGAGGCTATCGCATCTAATCAGGATTATGGAAGTATGCTCAGCATGTTTGACTTGCAGGCTGAGCGTAGTGGGATCAAAATAAACAGGATTGATATTCCCATGCATCCTGAAAACGATGCTGAAATTATCGCTGCTTATGAAAAAGCGATTACTCCAAAAACCAAACTGATGATGATTCCTCATGTGGTCAATATCACTGGTCATATTCTTCCGGTAAAGAAAATCGTGGCTATGGCTCATAGTCATGGTGTAGAAGTCATGGTAGATGGAGCACACGCAATTGGTCATTTTGAATTTTCAATTACAGATTTGGCTTGTGATTATTACGGCACGAGTTTGCACAAATGGCTTTCGGTGCCACTTGGGGCTGGGATGCTTTATATAAAAAAGGATCGGATTTCGAAGTTGGAACCACTATTGGCTCCATTTGACCTGAAGTCGAAGAATATTGGATACTTGAATCACATTGGAACTCATCCCGTAGCTACGGACCTAGCGGTGATTGATGCAATAGATTTCCATCAATCTATTGGTGGAAAGCGAAAGGAAGATCGCTTGCGATACATTCAGCGTTACTGGTCTGATCAGGTTCGCGATCTTCCCGGAATCCAAGTTAACACGCCAAAAGAAAAGCAGCGTTCCTGTGGAATTGCCAATGTAGGAGTTGAATCCGTGAGCCCGGCGGATATGGCGAAAAATCTGATGGAGAAGTACAAAATCTTTACGGTAGCAATTGATAGCGTAGGTGTCAGAGGCTGTAGAATCTCGCCTAATATCTATACCACGGAGAAGGAATTGGATATTTTTGTGGCGGCTTTAAAGGAAATGTCTGGAAATGCTTAAAACTTTGATCTCAGATTCTATAATTTTAGCTACCTAACCAATAGTTATTTTGAGGATTCATCCGTTATATGCTCTTTTATTTGCCTAAATCATAAAATATAAGTCGAAAGGCAATTTTTTTTGCAAGTTTACTTGCAATTCCTTTACAAAGAATTCACTTTTGTTTCATAATGAAAATGAATATTACTATGGATTTCAGTAAAAGGCAAGCTTCTCAGGAAGTGGCTGCTGTGCTTAAGTCTATATTATTTTTTTCTCCCCTGAGGAGGTATAGGTTTTTCTTTAGGGTTTAACCCCTCACGCTCACTAAGGATTTTCTACCTGTAAAATCCTCTCCCTTTCGATTCTTGATCCTATCCAATCACCCGAATATGTTCGGATTTATACATGCATTTATCCATGGATAATATTTCATTTCAGATTATAGTTGCCAATCCATGTCATAAACGATACTCAATCACTATCACTGATGAGATGGAAAACTCTGCCAAAGCGCGCGGGACTGGAATTGCGAAGCGAACACCGGAATACGTGGAGACCAAAATGGATGAGGGAAAAGCAATCATATCCTTGACGCACGATGGGACCTGGGCGGGATTCTGCTACATCGAAGCTTGGGGACATGGCAAGTAC
>JBDNIP010000830.1:0-6028 GCA_041688245.1 Algoriphagus sp. | reverse complement strand
CCCGCCACAGCGAGGCAGGCCCGCCACAGCGAGGCCAGCGCAGATGACATCCCGGATAGCGATCGAGAGCAGTACTGCCAATGCTAGTGTTTACTATAAGTTATTTGCCTTTTGTCTTGTGACAGTGCACTAGCAGATATACGAATTAGAAAATTGAGAGAAGCAGCAAGGAGCGCAGATACAAGAAAGTCTTTAGTAGGAGAAAGATGATCGAGAGTGCTCAGAGATACATTTATCAAGTTTCAGACAATAAAGCCCTACTTGCATTGTAGCGGTAATCCAAGAAATAATTTCAGGCTTTTCCAGAAGTTGCCCGAGAGCTGGTTCAACCGCATTTCATGAAATCCAAAGCGAAGTACCAGGCTACTGAGTAATTTCAATCAATAGGAGAACACTTCTATACTTTAAACTAGTTTTCAATCACCTAAAATTTTCTTTATTTGAGTAAGTTCACTTTCTGAAAATTTGGTGTTTTTAACCGCTGCAACATTATCATCTAATTGCTCCGGCTTGGAAACACCTACCAATACAGAAGTGATTCGAGGATCTTTAAGCAGCCAAGCAATGGCCATTTGGGCAAGACTCTGATCTCTGGATTTGGCCACCTCATTCAAAGAACGGATTATTTCCAATTTTTCACCACCTATTTGATCTGGCTTCAGGTAGCGACCATCTTTTGCAGCTCGGGAATCTTCTGGAATCCCTTTTAAATACTTATCAGTGAGCATACCCTGTTCTAATGGTGAGAATGCGATACTTCCCACTTCTTTTTCTCCCAATACATCCATGAGTCCATTCTCTACCCATCGGTCAATCATCGAATAGCGCGGTTGATGAATCAAAAGTGGAGTCCCCATTTGCTTCAATATAGCATAGGCCTTTTGGGTATCTTCGGCAGAATATTGAGAAACCCCAACATAAAGAGCCTTTCCCTGCCTAACCAATAAATCCAAAGCACCCATTGTTTCTTCAAGTGGTGTATCTGGATCAGGTCTATGATGGTAAAAGATATCTACGTAGTCGAGCCCCATTCGCTTGAGACTCTGATCGCAACTTGCTATCAAATACTTCTTTGAACCAAAATTACCATAAGGCCCTGGCCACATATCCCAGCCAGCCTTCGTTGAAATTAATAACTCATCCCGAAGGCTTGAAAAATCCATTTTAAGGATTCTCCCAAAGTTTTCCTCACTAGAACCAAAAGGTGGTCCATAATTATTTGCCAGATCAAAATGGCAAATCCCCAAATCAAAAGCCCTTCTAAGAATCTTTCGTGCCAGAGTAAAGTCTGAATTATGACCGAAATTATGCCAAAGGCCGAGGGAAATCTCAGGTAATTGAAGTCCACTATTTCCACAGCGTCTATAATTCATCTGATGATAGCGGTCTGCCGCTGGTTGAAAAGGTAGTAGTGGGTTGTGATCGTTAATATCCATTTCTGATAGGTTGATTTGAGCAACCGAAAATAAGGCGATAATTCCTACTAACAAACCAATAACAAAAATTAAAAGCTAAGATATCGAGACATAAGCTACCTAACGATTGAATTTTATATCAACCGCAACAAAGATGGCGAGAATTGTTCCGTTTTTTGGAGTCATCAGATCCATCAAGTCTGATGGATACTGATAATTCAAAACTGTTATTTCTCGGGATATTCCCAAAAAATCTATCAGAGGAGTCAGCGGTGACATCGTCAGCACAGCTCGTCCAGAAGTACTTGGCAACGGAATTTAAATTAGCGCTTGGGATATGCAAAGCCCCACTGCCATAATCTGATTTGATAAGTTATCCAAAGGCTATAGTAGTTCATGAATAATAGGGTCAGTAGCCATCCCTTGCTCCAGAATCAACTAGATCGCTTGAGACAACCCAATAACCAGTCCTGCAAAAACCATTTGGGAAAAATCTGTAGAGAAAGATCGGGCGATATCATTCAATCCTAATCCGACTACAATCCTACAGATGAAGCCTACCATAAAAAATATGACCCCATTTGATTGTAACCTCACTCTTATACTGCTCCGGCACACGTACTGAAAGCTCTACTTTGGGATAGCTGTTCCACCGCTCCCAAGCTAAAAAACCAAATGCGCATAAACTCAAAAATAATGTGAGATACTTGATTTTAGAGCTTTTCATTGGATGATGTACTGAATTTTTCGTAGTTAACTTTGATGAAAAGTTGTTTGAAAATATGATGTTTTGGGAGCTGTTTTTAAACTCCCTTATAAACAAGTGAAAGTCAACTGTACTTGGTATGCCGAGTAGTACTAATCTGCTTATAATGGAGATTTACAACCTCTTTTGTACATAATTCCTTGATATTTTATGGTCTTTGCCGTTTGCCTGCCAGCTTAATGCGCCATAATCTTACTTTGGAGTTCGGCTCCTGGCTAATCACATTACGGCGGTTGAAACATTCTAATAACGTACAAATTATAAGTGGGTAGATGAAATATTTTTAACCAAAGTGAACTGGGCCTTTGGAATGATTAATGAATTTCTTATCAAAAAATGGCTGGCTCTACCAACAAACCAGTGCAGGCTACGATAGCATCAAATTACTGTTCTCTCCCATCTTCAAAGATTACTGTTTCACCCTCAAATCGCTTGATACCCATTCTGGGGGACACTTTTCCATAACGGATTTTGTAAAGGAGTTCATCATTGATCATAGGATTTAAAGATCCAAATTGTTCTGTAATTGGCCTTAAGCCACACAGTTCATTTTCCCCAAGCATAATCTTTAGATGAACTTTATTGAAAATGTTCTAAATTTAACAGCTATCTAGTTTGTTTGTTATCATACTATATCCGAAGGTTTTCCAAAAATAATTTTGGAAAAATTCGATATACACTCCACTGGAAGATCGCAGTTTTTCATTAAACATGATTCATCTCGACGGTCACATCACAGGCAGAATTCCCTTCACCAATGACCAAAATTCGTTTTCCAGTAAATGGAGCTGCTCTCTTAAAATTATGCAAATGAATAAACTCGCCAGTGAATCTTCTAGGGTATTTGGTGAATAGTGGCTTCCAATGATGGCCATTACAGCCGGTCGAATAAGAAAAAGATCCAATTTTATAACAAAATCATTCGCTGTAGTTATTTTCCAAATACAGGAGTTCATTTGCTCACAATGAATCACTAAAGTTTCAAACTGGATAAACTCACAGCGATTAAATCGTTTTGCATAGGCTTGAAAATATCGTCACAATTTATCACGAAAAGGGTAATCAGAGACAGGAAGATTAACTTTGCCAAAAATAAAGTCTATATAGTTAGTTAATTCTTAAGGAGAAACAGCATGTGTGAGGTCAAATCAAGCGAGCTCCTGAAAAAATGTATTTAACTTTACTTTCCAGTAGCCTTCGAATTAAAAGTACTCAACTCGTCGGCAGTCAGTACCAGAGTCCTCCAAATTTTCTAAGCTGTAGTATCAACCAACTATTTTTACCCAAATACCTAAAACTATTTGTCTACTACTTTATTAATTTTAGCAAACTCAAAATTTATAAGCTGTTTTATTAAACTATACCAGTACCCTTAAATACTCCGGTTCAAAGATCTGAAAAGTTTTCAAAGCTGAGCAAACCAAAGACTGATATGACTTTGAATCTATTTTATTCCTATTCTGCATCAGTCATTTTTTCTAGCTGACAAAAATATTAATGATCACAAACTACAAATTATCGAGAAGGATATCTTTAATCCTTTCCATTCCAAGAGTAGCAGTTTCTAAGATCAAAGTTACCTTAGAAGCTAACCTGTGATCAGGAATATTGGGATCTACTAAGAAGATTTTGGCTTGATCTGGGACATAATCCAAAAGTCCAGCAGCTGGATAGACTTGCAAAGAAGTACCTATTACAAGAAAAAAATCTGACTTTTTGGCAAGAGTGATTGCGGGGATCATCATCGGAACTGGCTCCCCAAACCAAACAATAAATGGTCGTAGTTGAGATCCTTTTTCACACAAATCACCAGTCTTGATCTCCCAAGAGTCTAAATCATATACCAAACTTGAATCTACGGAACTCTGTGCTTTGCTCAATTCGCCATGAAGGTGGAGAACACGCGTTGATCCTGCTCTTTCGTGAAGCTGATCTACGTTCTGAGTAATGATATCCACCTCAAAAAACTCCTCCAAAGAAGCCAATATTAAATGTGCATGGTTCGGTTGACACTCGATTGCCTGTTTTCTGCGTTGATTATAGAAATCCTGCACCAAGTTCTGATTCCGATACCAACCTTCTGGAGAAGCTACTTCCATCACATCATGGCCTTCCCACAACCCTCCTGAATCTCGAAATGTCCGAATCCCACTTTCCGCAGAAACTCCGGCTCCACTCAATACCACCAATCGTTTTTTACTACCCATTATTTTAAGATACAGATTCAGTTGCAAAAAAATAAGTTTAACAGCTTAAGCTTAACCAATAAATCTGCACTTCAAGTATTTGATTTTTTCACCTTTGTCAGAAAAAATCTTCTCATAGCGTGTTTTGATTCCAAAATGATCATCCTTCCATTCACTTTGATAAAAGTCATGCGTGTAGCCGATTAATTCGATATCTGCTCGATTTTGGAAAAGTGCCAGGGTGTAGTCAAACAGACCTGTATTATCAGTTTTTAAATGAATAACTCCTGCTTTCTCCAACATTGGTTTGTACATTTTCAAAAATCGAGGGGAAGTTAATCGACGTTTCTCATCACCATCTCTAGGATATGGATCCGGGAAAGTGATCCAAAGTTCAGAAATCTCATTTTCTGCAAAGGATTTATCTATCAGTTCTATTTGAGTTCTCAAAAAAGCTACATTCGTGATACCCCAACTTTTAGCTTTTGAGCTTCCTTTCCAGATTCGGCTTCCTTTAATGTCCACACCGATAAAGTTATGGTGAGGAAAATTCTGGGCTAAGCCTACTGTAAATTCTCCATTTCCACAGGCCATCTCTACAACGACAGGATGGTCATTTTGGAATTGAGTCTCATTCCAATTACCTTTTATTATTTCAAAAATAGGTTTACCAAACTGGACTACGTTTGGGTCTTCTTCATTTTCTTTGAAATGAACCAGTTTATTTCTACTCATTTATAAGTCATTGATTTCTGCGACCACAAAAGTACTCCCTCCGATAAAAATTAGATCATCAGACTTTGCTTTTTTTCTGGCAAATTGGATAGCCTCGTTGATATCAGGAATTAGCTCCCCTTGGATATTGAATTCGTAGCTGGCTATTTTAGCTAATTCTTCAGCGGGCATCGCTCTTGGGATTTTTGCCTGCACGAAAATATAGTTGCCGGATTGTGGAAACATCTCCAAAATTTTGCGCGCATCTTTATCATTTACCATTCCGATGATCATCCATAGCTGATTGAAGCGGTACGTTTTCAGCTGCTTCATGATTTCGTTTATCCCGGATTCATTGTGTCCAGTATCTGCAATCATAAGCGGGTTTTGAGCTAAAATTTGCCATCTTCCTTTTAATTGGGTCAAGGTAGATACGTTGGAGAGACCTGACAGAATTGCTTTCTCAGGAATATTCCAGCCCAGCATTTTTAAGACATCGATGGACTCAAGAATTCCGGGTAGGTTGAAGCGTTGGTAATTTCCCATCAAGTCGAGTTCAATTCTCAAATTCTTCGAAGATTTACTTGCCAGATAGTTGACTTTCCCGTCAACAAGTTTAGAATCAGAAATGGACCATACCTGGTCGGAGAAAGTTATCGGAGATTCCCCTGATGTGGCTTTCTCCAAAAATACCTCTCTTGTCTCTGGATGAGTTTCACTGATCACCACCGGGACATTTGGCTTAATAATTCCGGCTTTTTCTCCAGCGATCAATTGTAAGGTATTGCCGAGAAACTGCATGTGATCATAACTGATGTTTGTAATTAGACTTAGCTCAGGCAAAATCACATTGGTACTATCCAATCTTCCTCCCATTCCTACTTCTATGACCGCGATATCCACGTTGACTTTGGCAAAATACCAAAATGCCATTGCTACGGTCACCT
>JBDNIP010000829.1:0-3959 GCA_041688245.1 Algoriphagus sp. | reverse complement strand
TAACCTAATTTTCTTTGCTAACTGGCAGTAATACCCGCTACGGCGAGGCAGGCCCGCTACGGCGAGGCAGGCCTGCCTCGCCGTAGCGGGCCTGCCTCGCCGTAGCGGGTATTACTGCCAGTTAGCAAAGAAAATTAGGTTAGTGGCATAATTGCGGATAATCATATAGACTTATTTCGCAGGTAGAACTTTAGCACTCAACTCTCCGAATCCCACTCTAACTCCGTCCTTTTCACCAAACCCCCTCATGGTTACCGTATCGCCATCTTCAATGAAATTACGTTCTTCACCAGTTTCCAGCTTCACAGCCTTAGTTCCTTTCCAGGATAGCTCAAGCATGGAACCGTAGGAAGTTTCATCTTTGCCCGAAATAGTACCTGAGGCCATCACATCACCTACATTGATATTACATCCATTGACAGTATGATGCGCTAATTGCTGTGCGACATTCCAGTACATGTATTTGAAATTTGAGGTAGTGACCTTGGATGCCTTTTGACCTTCCGGCTGGATATATACTTCCAATTTCAAGTCAAAATTACCCGGTCGATCGTATTTCAAATAATCCAAAACCTCAGGCTCTTGTGCAGGCCCTTCAATTCGAAATTGCTCCAAAGCCTCGATGGGCACTACCCAAGGGGAAATCGATGAGGCAAAGCTTTTGCCAAGGAAAGGGCCTAATGGAACATATTCCCAAGCCTGAATATCTCGGGCTGACCAGTCATTGAAAAGCACAAATCCAAAGATATAATCCTCTGCTTCTGTAGTAGCGATGGAGTCGCCCAGTTTGGTCTGCTTACCTGTGATGAAGGCCAATTCCAACTCAAAGTCCAATCTTCGGCTTGGGCCAAAAGCTGGCTTTTCCATATCAGGATCTTTAAATTGTCCTTTTGGACGATGTATTGGTACTCCCGAAGGTATAATCGAAGATGCCCGACCGTGGTAGGCTACCGGCAGATGTTTCCAGTTTGGCAATAATGCATTTTCAGCGTCTCGAAACATTGCACCTACATTGGTGGCATGCTCTATACTGCTATAGAAATCCGTATAATCTCCGATCTTCACAGGCAAAAGCATCTCTGCTTCTTTCCTGTTGACCATTACTTTGCCACGGATAGAATGATCTCGAAGATCTTCATTTTCTGCCAAAAGCAAATGTTGTACTCGTTCGCGGATTTTACGGGTTTGCACTTTCCCCAGGGCAATCATCTCATTTAATGATTCCGTTAAAAATAGCCCTTCGGGTAAAAATAGACTGGCAAAAAACCCTTCTTGATCGAGAACACTTAGATCTACGATCTTGTCACCAATGGCCACACCAATTCTTGGACTGAGTTTTTTATTTTCAAAAACTCCGAATGGCAGGTTGTAAATCGTAAAATCTGAGTTTTTTGGTATTTCTACCCAAGTACTAAGGGCATTCAATGGATTATCGGACATATAACTGATTCTTGAAAGGGCAAATTTAGGACTTCAAAAGGAAAACAAAAGAAATAACTGAAATGAGCTTGAATTCAATTTTCAAATTGCTCCGAATGAAAAATAGATTACCATTCAAAAAACAATCCTGCTCAGACTAAAGCCATTTAACTCCTTGAATTTCCATTCCAAAAAAATAAATGTTGAATGTTGACCTTCGTCCTTAACTTGAATTTAAACCTAATTTATTTTCAATGAAACACAATTTTAGAATTTTAGGATTTTTCATGTTGAGCTTGCTGTGCTTCTCGGCACAGGCACAAGAAAAATCAATTTTAGATCAGCTCGATGAGGTGGGAATTATTGACCAGAAGGTCATGATGCCCATGCGCGATGGAGTCAGATTGGCCACCGATATCTACCGACCAAAAGGAGACAAAAAGGTCCCAATCGTTTTTTCCAGAACACCCTACAATTTCAACACTTGGGGAAATGGCGAAATGAATACAAGGACCATGGAAACTGCACTGTCCTGGATCAAAAAAGGCTACGCTTATGTGGTTCAAAATGAACGAGGACGATACTTTTCCGAAGGAGAATGGGATATCTTAGGTATGCCACTCACTGATGGTTACGATGCCGTTGATTGGATGGCTAAACAAGCCTGGTCTAACGGCAAAGTAGGTACGCTAGGATGTTCATCTACGGCAGAATGGCAGATGGCTGTTGCTTCACTTGACCATCCAGCCTTAGCAGCTTTAGTTCCTCAAGGTTATGGTGCCGGTGTAGGTAAAATAGGTGATTTCTGGGAGCAAGGGAATTGGTACCGAGGTGGTGCCGGACAGATGCTTTTCACCAATTGGTTATACAGTGTACAGCACGATCCTATGGCACCAAAACTTCCAAAAGGAATCGGCCAAGAAGATTTATTACGACTTCAACGCTTCTATGATATGTCACCTGAGTATCCAAGAATTGATTCCAAAGCAGCGCTAAGCCATTTGCCAATTCAGGATATAATAAAGGCTGCAAATGGTCCAGAGGGAGTCTATGAGGAAATGATCACTAGAAAGCCGAATGATCCCAAATGGTTTAATAGTGGATTATACAATGATAAGCAGCCTTTTGATAAGCCAAGCTTTTGGTTTGTTTCATGGTTTGACGTTTCCGCCGGACCAAACATCGCACTATATAATCATGTAAGACAAAATGCAGTCTCCGAAATGGCAAGAAACAACCAGTATTTAGTCATCGCTCCAGTGCTTCATTGCTCTTATACCCGAGCTACGGAAAACACAAAAGTGGGTGATCTGAGTGTGGGCGATGCCCGCCTAAATTATGATGAGATGATCACAGCATGGTTTGACAAGTGGTTAAAAGATGAACCGTCAGAGCTGGTATCTGAAATGCCAAAAGTCCAGTATTATACTATGGGTTCAAACGAATGGCAGAGTTCAGATGTGTGGCCGCCTGCAGACGCAGTGATGACCACCATGTATCTGGAATCTGATGGTAAGGCAAACACAAGACTTGGCACCGGCACGCTGAGTTCAAAAAAACCTAGAAAAGACAATCCCGATACGTTCAAATATGATCCAATGATGCCTGTGGAATCCAATGGAGGAAATGTCTGCTGTACCGGAAACGCGGTAACCGGTGGTTCATTTGATCAAAGCGAAATGGAAATGCAAAATGACATCTTGGTATACACTTCAGAAGTACTGGAAGAGGGTGTCGAAGTTTCAGGTTTTATTGAATCTTATCTCTACCTCTCTTCAGACGCCAAGGATACCGACATCACCATCAAACTGATCGATGTCCATCCAGATGGTAAAGCTTATAATCTAGATGAAACTATCCAACGTGTCCGCTATCGAGAGGGCTATGAAAAAGAGGTCTGGATGGAAGATGGAAAAGTCTATGAAGTCAAGATGACTCCTATGAGCACTTCCAATTTCTTTGCGAAAGGTCATCATATCAGAATCGAAGTCAGTAGTTCCAATTTCCCGAGATTTGATCGAAATATGAACACTGGCGGAAATACTTACGATGAAACCGAAGGGGTCATAGCAACAAATTCTATCCATCATGGAGGAAATCACCTCAGCAGAATCATACTGCCAATAATCAAGTAAAAGAAATTTTAAAGAGCTTAACATCAGAAAAGGTGATATTTTATCACCTTTTCTGATGTATTTTCACAATTGACTGCTATCCGGTCTTCTCTACATCAGGCTCAAAGCCCTTTCATATAATTTATTTTTAGAGCTGAATCCCAATCCTTTTCTAAATCACTTTTTTTTGACCTATTTACGCTCAAATTAACAAAATAAACTATGCCAAAAATCTACAAATTTCTGACTACCGTAGCCTTTATGTGGCTCTCAGTAGGTTGGGCTTGGGCACAATATACGGTGTCAGGCTCTGTGTCCGATGAACGGACAGGTGAACCCTTAATCGGGGCCAGCATTAATCTAAAAGGAACGACAAGCGGAGCTATCACAGATCTTGATGGCAACTTCTCGCTGAATCTTCCAGGT
>JBDNIP010000828.1:0-15328 GCA_041688245.1 Algoriphagus sp. | reverse complement strand
CCATTCCGAAGTTCCTATTCCGCCCAAAACAGCTGATGAAGACTTAATCAGCCACTACGATGAAAAAAGAAACTTCCCCGCGGTGAAAGGAACTTCACGCTTGGGTATTCATCTTCGTTATGGTACGATCTCCATTCGCAAACTAGCCAAAACTGCCGCTTCGCTAAATAAAACTTTCCTGACCGAATTGATGTGGCGGGAATTCTACATGTTAATCTTAGCCTACAATCCTACCGTTGTCGACCGGGCTTTTAAACCTGCCTATGACCAGATTCCCTGGCGGAACGATGAAAATGAATTTGAAGCTTGGTGTAAAGGGATGACAGGATATCCTATTGTAGATGCTGGAATGCGCGAACTCAATAAGACCGGATTCATGCATAATCGGGTTAGAATGATTGTCGCATCTTTCCTGACTAAGCACTTATTAATTGATTGGAGATGGGGCGAAGCATATTTTGGGAAGAAATTATTAGACCATGAATTGTCCTCAAATAACGGCGGCTGGCAATGGGCCGCAGGTACTGGAACAGATGCTCAACCCTATTTCAGAGTATTTAATCCAACTTCTCAAACAGAGAAATTTGATAAAGATTTGAAGTACATCAAAAAATGGGTACCAGAATTTCAGACAGAAAAGTACCCAGAACCAATAGTAGATCATAAATTTGCCAGACAACGAGCAATTGATACTTACAAATCAGCACTAAACTCATGAATATCGGCGACCGAGTACGGCTCCTCCACGGCAACGAAGAAGGAAGGATTCGAAAGATTTCCTCCAGTGGAAGAATAGAAGTAGAAATCGAAGATGGTTTTATAATACCGGCTCATAGAAATGAGCTTGTCCTAGTTAATGAGTCAGAGAAAAAATACTTTGGCGGCAAAACTGAGGAGCTTATAAAAACAGACACCCCACTTCCAATTTCGGCCCCAAAAGATCAAGGCCTGTATTTTACATTTTTACCCATCAATGATCAGAGTTTAAGCCTTTACTTGATCAATGACAGTAATCATAGCTATCTAGCTCATGTTTCTGAAGTCTTTGGATCGAATTACCGAACCCTTTTCGCTGAAAAACTCCAAGCTGGAGAAGCGAAGAAATTTGATGATCGTCTACTCAAAGAAATGGATGAATGGCCAGCATTTTTGCTTCGATTTATTCCAATTCAACAGAAATTGGATAAAGCCATTCCGGCTTTTGAGCGAACCCTGAAGATGAAGCCAACACAGTTTTTCAAACATTTAAGTAAGGCCCCTCGATTAGATAAAAATGCTTATGTTTTTAGTTTGGAACAGACGACTGTTGAACTTGATATTCGCGCTTTGAATCAGGAGCTAAATGAAATCAGTACGCAAGTAAAACCTCACTCCGCGAAGCGACCACCTGCTTCGTTAGATTTGCACATAGAGCATCTAGTGAAAGACTCCAAAGGGATGAGTAATTCGGAAATGCTCCGGATCCAGTTAGAAGTATTCGACCAAAATCTTGATAAAGCGATTGCTTCTGGAATGCATGAAATCACGTTCATACATGGCATCGGTAATGGCGTATTGAGAAAAGAAATTCATAAACGACTCAGTCAAATGCAAAATATTAAGTACTTCCAGGATACTCAAAAAGATAATTGGGGCTACGGAGCTACACTTGTGCGAATCTCTTAAGAAATGTCAGGAAGTCTTTCTCCAGTTTTTCAAGTCTTTGAGCAGCAGTTTACCGAAGCTAAAAGTCTATTTTTAGACCTTGGAAAACGGATTAAATCCAAAAAAGCAATTCCTTTAGCTGCAAAAATGGGTTTTTTGGAGATTTACTCAGATCTACTTGCAAAGATTCATTTCCAAAAAGAGGGATTAAATTTTGATATTTTCTCAGAACTCAAGCGAATAAAAAAAAATCTTGGGAAAGTTCACCATTTCAAATTGGTGGAAAAATCTTTACTTGAAAAGGAGATTAAATCCGGTTTAACTTTTGGTGGATACCGAGACTTTTTGGTGAATCAAAAGAAGCTGCTTTATACGCAGACTTTTGATATGGTGATCGGAAGCTCCCTCAAAACTTGGGAAGACTTTTACAGAACATCCGAGAAGTCGAGTCGTGGAATTAAACCCCTAATGGTCAATACCGCTGTAAATCAGATGATACAGGAGGAACTCGAGTACTTAGATATCAATTCGGAAAGGCCAATAGGATGTACAGCGCTTCGAGATGTTTTCGAAGGATTACAGAAAATAATCATTTATGAAAACCTGTTAATACATCTGGGGTTTAATACAATTTTTGTTACCAACATTCATCAAGAAATGGAGCAGTTGAGAGATAATCTCAAGCCTTGGTATTCAAATCATCTTGTCCTCCAATCACTCACATGCTATCTGGCAGAACAGGAGGAGGTATCAAAAAAATACTTAAAATGGGCTAAGGAGTTAAAAAAAGAAAAATTAGGTCTTAGATCCCTCGCTGAGCGTCAGACTAAAGGCCTTTTCGGGAAGATTTTAATTTGAACAAGTCTTTCAATAGGTCCAAATAGATCTACCAACACATACTTTCGAATTAAGCTTTTGTAAGTTTTAACTTTTCACCAGATCGGAATGTTGAAGTAAATATTTTATATATATATATATCCGCAATTACACCGGTAGCCTAATTTTCTTATAAATTCTAGCCGTAGGGCAGTAAGTTATTTGCTGCACTGCACACGGGGTTCCACCTCGGCGGACAGGTATGAATGGTTGAGCTTCTTCATAGCCACTTAAAGGCTCGGTTTTGAGTTCTTAACTAAAATCAAGTTTTACCAAATTTTATACCGATTTCATTATTCTACCAGGGCAATTGTGGATACTTATATTGGTGATTTTTGATTCAAATCTTCGAAAGGGCATTCGACAAATCATTTTTCAAATCCTCAGCATCCTCGACTCCGACACTTAATCGAATCAGGGAATCAACTATTCCGAGTTTTTCACGCTCCACTTTCGGAATGCTGGCATGTGTCATAGTCGCAGGGTGTCCACAGAGTGACTCTACTCCACCGAGTGATTCTGCCAGTGCAAAAATGGAGAAACTCTCCATTACTTTTTTTGCATCTTCCATTCGGTCACCCTTCAAAGAAAATGAAATCATCCCCCCAAAATCCCGCATTTGGCTTCTAGCTACTTCGTGATTAGGATGATCTTCAAATCCTGGCCAGTATACTTTCTCGATTTTTGGATGATTTTTGAGAAAAGCTGCAATCGTCTTTCCGTTCTGAGAATGACGCTCCATACGAAGATGAAGCGTCTTGATACCTCTGAGAACCAAGAAACAGTCTTGAGGTCCAGGAATAGCACCACAAGCATTCTGAATAAATCCCAATTGAGATGCAAGCTCATCGTCATTCACTACCAATGCACCCATCACTACATCAGAGTGACCTCCTATATACTTGGTCACGGAATGCATCACGATATCAGCTCCGAAGTCCAGAGGATTCTGTAAATACGGCGAGGCGAATGTATTGTCAGCTGCAAGAATCAAGTTATTGGCTTTGCTTACTATAGCCATCACTTTGAGATCGATGATATTCATCATCGGATTAGTCGGAGTTTCTACCCAAATCATTTTGGTATTCGCATTGATTTTAGCTTCGACTTCCTTGGTATCTTTCATCGACACAAAATGGAACTTGATACCATAGCGCTGAAGTACTTTGGTAAAAAGTCGATAAGTACCTCCATAGAGATCGTTGGTGCTGATGATTTCATCACCCGGATTGAAGAGCTTTATCACCGCATCGATCGCAGCTAATCCCGAGGAAAAGCAAATGCCATGCTTTCCATTCTCCAAGGCTGCCAAATTGTTCTGTAGAGCTGTGCGAGTAGGGTTGTGTGTTCTCGAATATTCGTAACCTTTGTGTTCACCAAAAGAGGGCTGCACGTAGGTAGAGGTCTGATAAATTGGAGTCATAATGGCTCCTGTGGTAGGATCAGGTTCTACACCCGCATGAATAGCTTTTGTTCCAAATTTCATTGTAAATGAGTTTCTGATTAGTAAAGAGTTCCTCGAGTCAGCTTTGTAGGGTAGTGCTTAAGCGAATCCTGCTATACTTACACTTGAAATCAATTCGAGTTCACCGATTATCAAAGATGACAAAAAAGAGTAGTATTTTCAAAGTAATCCGTAGTTACTTCGCTATGAGACTTAGTAGCGTCTTGGCATGGCTTTGGGTAGGTCTGATGCCAATTCTGGGATCAACATTGTTAATCTTAAATTATGAGCTAATCAGTTCCTGGGAATTGAATTCAGCTATTGATTTCACTAGTTATACTTTACTCGCTGCCTTGTTGATGGGATTTGCATTACTCCCAACCACACTGACTTCCTTAGCTTCTGGTTTCTTTTTAAGTTGGATAGCACTGCCTTTTCTGATTATCGCTTACTCTGTGGCTTCTGTAATTGGTTACTTTTTTGGAAGAAGCATCAATACTGGTCTTCTCGAAATCTTATACGCTAAAAATCCCAATTTAAAAACTGAGCTAGAATCACGAAAGTCAAAGGAAGGATCATTGGTTTTCTTTGTACGGATCAGTCCAATCATTCCTTTTGCTGTTTCCAGTTTCATTTTTGCTTCGATGCATATTTCGCTTCGCAAAGTTTTGGTCTACGGCATTCCCGGAATGCTTCCGAGAACACTACTGTCATTCAGTACAGGAGTTCTAGCCAGTTCATTTTTGCTTGCACAAAAGTCTATGAATTCACCACTACAGTGGGGAATCGGAGCTATTTTATTGATTTTTGGAGGATTGGGAATTTATAAGTACCTGAAAAAATAATCCTGACCCAAGGCTGATTACCTCAAAAGATACATCTTCCCATAGCCTTTTTTGAAGGCCTTATCTCCTGCAGTTGGTCGATGTTCCATGAATTGGCCATTTTTTCTAATCAATACGCGATAGATGTAAACGCCATTTGCCAGTTGATCACCAAACTCATCTCGACCATCCCAAGCATATTCGCTGAGATTGTTTCCGATTCGGATCGGTCCGAGTTCATTTTGCAGAATTTCCCGAACCACTTTTCCGGTCACGGTCATAATTTGAATCTTGATTTCATCGGGCACTTCCATTCCGGTCACTGTGAACACAAATCTCACGCTCGTACTGAAAGGATTGGGGTAAGGATAGAAATTGGTGATTTGAGATTCATTGATCACCTCAAATTTAATTTCATAGGGTTCCAGTGCGTCCTCATTTGTAACTCGAAGCGTGTATATCCCGTCTTCCAAAGGTCCCGGGATAAGGGAAACTTTAAAGTCAGTTTCCTCAGATGCCGGAGTCCATGTCAAATTTGGATTGGAGAAATTCACTCTGGAATATTGACAGCTTTCACAATTTTGCTTCAAAAAAAGCTCCATACCAAGTGTATCTTTTTTGTGAAGCAACGTTTGATTATTCTTCAAGAGTGCTGTAATCATCACATTCGGAGAGACAATATCGCCATCCATAATGTAGATCCCGTCAAAATTCACGTCTAAAAGAGAAGTAGTATTATCACCTTCTACCAAGAAGTAGGGACCCAAATCAGCCTGATTATTTCGGAAAGTCTGCTCTTGTTGGATTCTAGGATTTGCAAATACAGAGATCTCATTTGCTCCGGCATTTCCCACAGAATTAAACTCTAAAGTAAATTCAAAGGCCTCTCCAGCTTTCAAAGCTGGAAATTTCTTGATAAAATTCTCCACCTTTTTACTACTTGTGTTGGTGGATGTCCAATTTACCTGGATAGAATCCAGAAAGTTATAGCGCGAGACATTCTTAAATTGAAGTTCCAAATGTCCAGTTTCACCCTCCATAAGACTTACCTGATCCTTTGCAGATGTAAGTGTCAATGCTCCTTCTGGCACTCCGCTGTAGTTGACTTGCCATCTAGCTAGCTGGGCTGGAGCGGTAGAATTCACATCATTCATATCGTATTTCAGACGTAGGTAAGGGTAAGTATTTGAGTCAATAAAGGAAAGATCAATTTCTAAATCTCGGACGGAAGGAATTAGAGTCACCTCTTCTCCATCTTCTTTAACACCTAAAATATCAAAACCAGTCAGCTCCTCATCGATCCAATCTCGTGCATTTACCTGCTGAAAAAATCGCTCCCAATTAGCAGCAGGTCCCACTAGCGGGGTGATAATTGTCCCTTTGGTCATGTATCCAACTAAGTCTGTATCGAAGGAAAGTGTCTGCTTATTCGCCGGCACTTCGAGATTCTTGGTCCCGATGATCTCAATGGCATTACCTGATTTCATCCCTTTTCGACCATAGAGAATATATGGATCTCCATTTTTCAATGAACGAAGTACCGTTTCATTTGCGCCAAATTCTTTTAGCTTGGCAATAGCAATGTCTGGCCAAGCCTCGAAGGTTACTTTGCCCACAGAGAAAATGACCACATAATCTCCTGGTTTTACGTTTTTCACGTAATCCAACAACAGCGTCTGCCCCGGAACGGTAATCCCGGCATTTTGGATACTTTGAATCATCTGAGGCACTCGCCCACAAGCTCTAGAATCCAGAATATCAAAACCAGGTACTGGAATCGCTAAGTATGGCATTAGCGTTTTTTGGTCAAAGGCTACCAGTCCCAGAGAGCCATTTGGGCAGAGCCGACTATTGGCATTGTTTACATTATCAATAATCTGGGGAATCTGATTCAAGTAAAACTGGGTGTTGCGGAACGAGAGCGAATCCACTGCGTCTCCAATGGTGAATACCTCAAACTCTAATTTTTGCTCCAGGTAGTTCCAAGACTTTTTAGTAGCGTTGAACTCCAGATTAGTCAACTGACTTTTTTCCAGCTGGGCTGCAGTCCGCTGCGTCCAGCCATTTGGCCCAGCGGGTATGTACGAAAACGAGGAATTAGACCAGGCATCAGTCTCTCCGGGGTTTACATCCTGAAATCGTGACCTCCAATACAGGGTCAAGCTATCGGTACTTGATGGAAGTGTGACAGGCCATTCGGCAAGGCCACGTGTGGTTATTCGAATTTCCTTACGAAAAGATGATGTGAAGTTCGCCGCACTATCGAGTTGAAGAATCAAGGTTCGCTCCGCTGTAGTTCTCAGAGGAGTCTGAGTTACCAGTGACACTGTGGTGGATGATGCAATCCCAAAGTCAACCGGACTTAAATTAATCGGACCACTGCGCGGAATAAACTTGGAAACAGTAATTGAATTATTGGCAAAGGTTAATTCATCGACATTTTTGGCAGAATTCACTTCGATGAAAAAAAGATTTTCACCCGCGGATGCCAGTTCTGTGTTTGGGATAGAAAAGACGATGGTGTCAGCGCGAGAAATTGATGGAATATTCACCACTGGAAATGGAATGGAAGTCCCATTGGGAAGTTGTCGACTAATTTTAAAATCGATCGAATCCTGATCTACCCGCCCAATATTCCGAATAACAAAACTCAATTTTAAACTATCCGAAAGTACAGTGAGCGGATCATTTTCATCAAAACTGGTCAAGGATGCCTCGACTGCATTCAAGCTATAATCAGCCTTATTTGCTGGAAACATTCGAATCCCTGGATCACCAAAGTTGATCATCTGTTCCATATGAGACACGTTTAATGGCGACAAACCATAGCGTTGAATGTAGTTTTTCTCTGCTTCCATTTTGACTTCGCCGAGTGTACGATAGATTAATGAGCTATCTGCAAATGCAGCCTGATAAAAGGCCTCTGAGTACCGTCTCAAATATACATCCACACCGATCGAAGAGTTCGCTAATACAGCTACTGCTCCTTTTTGAGGTGTCATCACCCAATCTTCCCCCTGTGTATAGCTAGCCCCAAACGCACTTCCATAGTCACAGCCATTGAAAAGCATAACAGGGTACTTCCCTCGATTCTGATAATTCAACGTAGGGTCCGAGGCGAATCCGATCTCGATATCAATAATGGTCGGAGCTCCATGACCAAAAAAGGTCACCAAAGATTTCCCTTTATTGAGATCGCCTGCAATGTCAATTACCTCAACTGAGGAGTTGGAGCGCTTTCGGTAGGTCTTTACATTTCCACCTAGAAATGGTCCCTCTGCTATGCTTTTAAAACTATTTAACCATGAAAAATAACGCTCCAATTCAAACTCAGAAATTCCGCCACTGAGATGAATTAATTCTTTTTGCCAGGGCGCTGACACAGCGACCAAATCCTTCTCGATTACTTTATCCAGGTAATCTGACAGCTGCTGGGAATTCCGTGCTGGAATTCTTCCTATGGCTATTCCAGGAGTATTCGGATTTGCCGAATCCAAATTCAAGGCATAGACATTGTCTGAAAACGGATAACCTCCAACTGGAATCAAGTCTTGAAAATCGAATGCGGCCTGATTATTTCGATAGAAGTAGGTTACTCCGCCAAGCCTTCCTGTAGAATAAATCGCCAAAGATCTACCGGAAAGCAACAAGTGAGTAGGCTTATGAATTGGATAGTAAGCCTTTAAAAATTCAAAAATCCCCAGCGGAGATTTTTCTCCATATGCAAACTGATTATACAGATCTTCTACCCGCACCACCAACGTATCAAATCCACCACCGGTCGGTGAGGAGCGATGGCTTGCATAAGTTGTCACGGGATTGGGATATTGTCTGGAGGGTTTCTCTAATTCACGATGACTTACGATGATGTAATTCGCCGGTTGAGCAAGCAAATTCCTAAATCGGACTGGATCCATTTTAGTTACAAGAGTTACTTTCTCTTCACGCTGAATCCAGATTCGACTGGTATCAGAAACAACAGCTGCCCGGAATGATGTCGACTGGCTAGTATTGGAAAATTGAATGCGCTCTGGATTCTCTGGATTTCTGAGATTGAATCCCAAATAATTGCCGCTTATTGAATTCAGCTGAATCCGTTGATTACCCGGAGGTAATATGAAAAGCTCAGAGTCAAAATCTCCTGAACCTACATTTTTCAAAAAAATCAGCTTTGCATAGGCCACCGAGACGTTGTCAGTAGCATCGGGCCCAGCAGATCGGATTCCGACGACACTACTTCCATCGGGATTAAAGTCGCTCATCTGAAGGTTGAGCGCTAGGGATGGATAGTTGAAAAACTGATAGGCGAACGATCCCACCACTCGCTGAGTTGCAGCGGTCCTTCCAGCCAAGATTCGAGTCACATGATTATTACCAGATCTACCTACCAATCCAATTTCTAATTTGGCAATGCCTGAACGTGGGACCGTTCCTACACTTGGAAAAATCAATTGCCTGGTATTTCCCTTGGTAATGACCGAACTGACCCACCCTTGACCTACGTCATATTTAGACAATCGGAATTCAAAAGCATAGCCTTTTCCAAGGGAATATTGTTCTGAAAATACCTGAAGCTTTTCGCTCCGATATTGATTTACCAATGGGATAGATACCTCAGGCGCAGCCCGTTCGATCATTCTTTTGCCCAGTTGTCCCGGAGCTACACTAAGGAAAAATGCTGTGGTATCAGAATGAGTGTTGAAATAGGGATTGGGAATAGAATCAAATTCAGAATAAAGCAATCGATCCAAGGTCGCATCATTGCGAAGCCCAAAGAAATCTATGTAATCTCCTGAATCAAAACTTCCATCATCCCCTCCCTGTACATGAATTGCTATTTCTTTTCCACGATGAAATAAGCGAAGTGCTGCTGGATCCAACGTTGAAACAGCAACACCTGAACTACTGAGTGCTTGAGCTGAAATTCGATGAATTCCGTCTGCCGAAGTCGGGATCTTATAATAGGTCTGATCATAGGAATACCAGGGAACTTGCTGCGCAAAAACCATTGAAGTAAGGAAAACCAAGAAACTTACAATTAAGATGACTTTAGACTTCATCAATTTTCTCCGTATTTAAATTTCCTAAAATCCGGAGCCAATCGCTCCAAACTAACTCGAACACTGAACACATGTGAATACGGAGTCTCCGATACATTGCCAATATCCGATAAGGCATAATCAATCTGAAATCGCTCACTTAGAAATACGCCAATTCCCATACTGGGCTGAAAATTTATACTTTCGTTGCCCTCAAAATCCTTTATGTATTGAAAATTACCGACACCAGTTCTCAAAAATGCAAGTTTTTGGAAACTTACCTCCAATCCAAAACGCGGGTCGATGCTGATCAATTTCGTACTGACAACCGTATTTCGATTGCCATCAAATGTCATATCCAAATCCAAAGCAGTCAGTAAACCAAAATCGCTTCCTATTTTCCATTGGTAGGAAATGCTTGAAATGGCCCGAGGCAAAGTCAGCTCAACTGAATTGATCGGAACTTCATTATTCGTCTGAGAATAGATATCCCGAACAAGCTCCGAATTGTGTGACCAGGCATTGAATGTGGTCGTAATATCACGAACCATCAGGCCCACAGTTAATCGATTTTTAATATAAATCCCGCCTAGATCCAATCCAAAACCCCAGGCCTGTGCAAATTTTCCAACATTCCGATGAATAACTTTAGCGTTCACCCCTAACTTAAAATGATCTGACAAATCACGTGCATAGCTTAAAAGCAAGGCATAATCAGCCGCGTTGAAGAATTGGATATTGTTATAATTCAATGCGCCATTGGCATCATAGAGAAAGCGTGTATCCGGAATATCATCGACTCCAAATCGAATGAGTGATACAGCCACTTGACTCTCCGACTTGATCGGGGTAGAGAAAGCCAAATAATCATATTGAGCAATACCGGCAAAATACTCCGCATGCATCAAACTGAAATCATATTTATGCTGAATGCCCATCAAGGCTGCGGGATTCCAATAAGCCGCAGTCACATCCCGAGCGGCTGATACTTGCGCACCCCCCATTCCCAGCGCTCGAGCACCAACCCCAATACTCAGAAATTCATTGGAATATTTCGGGGTTATGTCCTGAGCGTAGCCATCGGATAGCCCTAAGCTGAAAAAGCTTACTAGAATAAAAAATGTCCTTTTTCCCGAAATTCCCTTTTTCACTTTCCAAAATAAATCAAAATCCACAGGTTACATAAATCAGGGCTAAAAATCTTACTTCTCGCCAAAGCATCTGTACACTTTCGTACATTCCATCGTACACATCTTAACATTTTTATAGCTGGGGCTAAGGAATCTAACTTAAAGAGAAAAATAAACTAAGCTTGATACCTTTTCTAAAAAACAGGCTTTAAAGCAAATCAAGTTATTTTTCTCTTTCCTAATTGTCCCAAAATGACTAGTTGTAGCAAGGAATTAGGTTATACACGGTAGTCTGAAAAAGAGTTGGTATCATTTTTCTTTCATAGCTCTCAAAAGGAATTCAATTTCCTGTCAAAAAAGAAAATTTAATTACCTCAAAATGAATGTAGCCAACACACAGATCCAAATGCGCAAAGGACTCTTGGAGTTCTGCGTTTTGCATATCATATCCAGAGGCGAAGTTTACACCTCAGACTTAGTCGAAGAACTCACCCAGGCTAAGATGATCGTAGTGGAGGGAACTCTGTATCCGCTTCTCAATCGTATCAAAACAGCTGGACTGGCAGAATATCGCTGGGTGGAATCAGAATCAGGACCACCAAGGAAATATTATTCAATCACAGAATCAGGTAAGGAATTTAAAGCAAGCCTCTCCGAGACCTGGTCCGCATTGGTCAGTTCTACCATAGCCATTACTACAAATTAATTGCTAGTATACAAGTCTTAGTGAAATTACAATGGGAACCAGACACCAAAAAAACGGAACAGAGAATAGTTAACAGTATGAAAAAAAATTATTTCTTAATCATAGCCTCCCTAATTATTGCTTCTATGGTGGAGTCCTGTAAAAATGAGGCTACTGATCCAACCGTCACCTATGAGGTCACCACAGAAAATGAAAATAGTGACATTTTTTATTTAGATGGAAATGGAGAATACATCCACGAGACAATCACTTCAAATTATTGGACCACATCCTTTATTGGGAAAGAAGGAGATTCTGTTTCCATATCAATCAAGGCTAACACAGTAAATGATAAGATAGCAGCAAAAATAATTTATGACGGCAAAATAATTCAAGACGTGGTCACTTATGGACAGTCAAGTGGTGATACTGTTTCAGCTGACATCTCGACTAAACTTCCCTATTAACTCGGGTGCTGATGATGGACAAAAACAATACATAATCATTTTCGAATTGAAAATCAGCTCGCTCTAGTTAAGACCGATCTTCCTGTCTGGGAAACAGCTTTACCATCTTGCCCGGTTTTTAAACTAAATGACTTGAATCTAAAAAATCGAATGCTGCAAAGCGCTCCCCAAAAGTACCGGACAGTGAAGGATTTGCGCTCGAATCTAAATTGATATACACATGAAAAAGACGATAAGCATCAACATCAGTGGAATTCTCTTCCACATCGAAGAAGACGGATATGATAGCCTCAGGAAATATCTGGATGCAATCAATACCCACTTTTCTTCCTATTCGGATAATCAGGAGATCATCTCGGATATTGAAAATCGGATTGCAGAGATTTTCCTCAGCAACCTGAAAAACAACAAACAAGTAATCACTGCTGAAAACGTAGAGAAACTCGTTGAAAAAATGGGAACTATAGCTGATTTTGTAGCTGGTGAGCAGGATAAATCCGAAGGAAAAATTGATTTGGATGCTGAAGAAAAGGAGGAAGATCCTTATAAATATGTGACCCCTCCCAATGCAGAATCGGGCGGTTACAAAAAACTCGTCAGATTAGAGAATAAAAAAATACTGGGAGGCGTATGTGCTGGATTTGCACATTATTTTGCCATCGATCCACTTTGGACTCGTTTGATAGCAATCCTCCTCCTGTTCAGCGGTAATTTTAAGCTCAACTTTGGGTCATTTGATATTTTTCCTTTTGATAGTTTCACCTTAAGTCTAAGCTTTGGGATTTTTGCTGCGATTGCCTACATCGTACTTTGGGTTATTTTGCCGGTTTCTTATGACCTTGCAGAGGACAAAAACATCAAAAAACTCTATCGGAATCCAGATGATAAAGTCCTTGGTGGGGTTTCGAGTGGACTTTCAGCCTATTTCAATTTTGAAGTGCTTTATGTCCGTTTGGCTTTCGTCCTATTGATTGTAGCTGGAGGGTCAGGAATATTAATTTATCTGATCCTTTGGATTATCACACCGGTGGCGAGTTCGATTACCGAGCGAATCAGAATGAAAGGAGGAGAAATCACGCTGGATAATATTGATTCAACCCTTAAGGAGAATCGTAATCCTAGCCCTTCCATACCAGAATCCCGGACTAAGACGATTCTTTTGACTCCCTTCCGGATATTGGGTCAGGTGATCGAAGCAATAGGAAATGCGCTGGGACCATTAGGTGAATTTTTCTTAACTGTCATTCGAGTGATCTTTGGATTGATCGTCTTTTTGATTGGTCTAGTATGTACCATCACGCCGGTTATCGGTCTGTTTATTTACCTCGGCCTTTTCACCAATGATGATTTTGTACTCTTGATGTCTGAGTTTCCTTTTGAGCTCTTCAGCAACTTAGTACCGGTATGGCTTATAATAGCTGCTTCATTCCTGATGATCATCCCAGGAATCATTATCATCCTTCTTGGACTTAGCGTGTTAGCACAGAAGAACTTGATAGGCGGTCGATTCGGGCTCGTAGCTTTAGGGCTATGGTTGCTATGTGTTGGTATTTCCGCATTTCAGATTCCAAAAATAGTGGTGCAATTCAAAGAAGAGAACCAGTTTAAGACCGAAGAGGTCATTCCGATACTAGGAAGAACAATGGTCCTTCAGCTCAATCCGATCGGGGAAGAATCGAGTTTCAATCAGGTGAACTTAAAAATTGAAGGTACGTCTGACAGCCTAGTGACCTTAAAGCAGGAATATTTCTCCAGAGGAAGAACCAAAGCAGAGGCGATGAATAACGCCAAGGTGATTACTTACAGATATGACCTACTGGATTCGATTGTAACCTTTGATGAAGGTTTTGACATCAGTTCAATTGATACCTTTCGGGATCAGAAACTCAGTTTGATCCTGAGTATTCCTTACGAAAAGCCTTTTATCATGGAGCGTTCACTGCTGGAAGTATTACGGAACACCATCTATCGACACGGATACCGATCCTCAGATCTTTCTCCTAATACCGTATGGACTTTCAATCAGAAGGGACTTGTCTGCCTTACCTGCGAAGATGAAAAGTCCGAGCAAGAGTCAGATGAAGAAATTGTGAGCTCTGACTCCAGCGAAATGTCCAAACAAACACGCGACAGTCTAAGTAGAGTTAGGTACAAAGATCCGACTGCCGTTATTCTGTAACCAAAAGTACCCAGTCAGGTGCTTTTTTTGTACCTTCTAAATGAAATTAACCAGTATGGATGTAACGGTAAAATTTTTGGGAAGTGCTGGATCCGTAACAGGATCTCGCTATTTGATTGATCTAGGGGAATTTGAATTCCTTGTGGATTGTGGTTTATTCCAGGGTCGGCGAGATCTGCGAGAGAGGAATTGGGAAAAATTCCCTATGCCTCTTGGCGAAATGGAAGCGATCATACTGACTCATGCCCACTTGGATCATATAGGCAGCCTACCGCGAATCGTGAAAAAAGGATTCAAAGGTCCGATCTATTGTACCGAAGCATCTGCTGAGTTGGCTAAAATACTTTTATTGGATTCCGGAAAATTACAGGCAGAAGAAGCCGATTATGCCAAAAAGAAAGGCTATTCTCGTCATGATGACCCTCAGCCACTATATACTCAGGAAGATGCCGAGGCGGTTTTCCCAATGCTTGTGCCAAAGCCATTTGGCAAATCTTTTTCCATTCATGATTCGGTAGAAGTTGCTTTTTACCATGCTGGCCATATTTTGGGTGCACCCATAGTTAAGATTAAAGTAAAAGGAGACTCTCAGACCAAAACACTGGTTTTTTCAGGAGATCTAGGAAAGTCCCATGATCCGATCCCATTTCCTCCTACGTTGATCCCAAAAACCGATGTCATATGGATAGAATCTACCTATGGCGATCGAATTCAACCATCTGTAAGACCATCTGAAGCACTAGCATCAGCAATTTTAGACACATTTGATCGAGGCGGACTGGTGATTATCCCAGCATCTTCTGTAGGTAGGACACAGTTGGTGATGTATTATTTATTCCAGCTCATGGAGAAAGGAAAAATTCCAAAAGTGCCGATTTTCCTAGATTCTCCTATGGCTATCAATGCGACTAGCCTATATCAGGATTTCTATAGCGATCATAAATTAAGTGCTGTGTTAGATGAACCAGATCATAATCCTTTTAAACATTCTCAGCTTCATTATTACCAAAAGCAAGAGCAATCCAAATCTTTAAATGAAT
>JBDNIP010000827.1:0-1042 GCA_041688245.1 Algoriphagus sp. | reverse complement strand
ATTTTGATGTATAGGGTGGATAATGTGCAATGCGGATCTCTACGCCAATTTCATTCACAAGATTTTGCAAGCCCTCTTTGAATACATAGCGTCGACTGGAGTTGCTTCCACCACCATCCATTAACATAAGAATTGAGGTTGCGACAGGATAGTCAATCCGACCTTTTTCAATCCACCACTTTTTCAGTGAATCGCAAGCAAACTCACTGGTTTCATGACTAGTACCAATGTTGATGTGAGCGGTATTTTTTTTTAAATCAAAAATACCGTGAGGTATCGCAACGCCCGTTGCCAAGTGAGGGAAATCGTGATCATAGGAAGCAATTTCTTCCTTACTATACGCCGTGCCTGCCCTAAACAACGGCCCGATTAATTCGCGTTTTTTCGCATCAATGCTGACGATGGGATTATCACTTTTCAGATACTCTTGTCGTAATTTCGCAATTTTCTCAAATTGTTCATTACGGTTTTCAACCGCTTTAATGGTACGGCGTCTTTGAATTTTGCGTTTTTTATAATCATTTTTAAACAGCAATTGTTTGATGATTCTCTTGCCTACTATGATGCCTTTTTCTTCCAAACGAGTTCTTATCTCTTGGATGCTTAGATCGGTCCAGAGAACGCCTTCTATCTGGGGATTGCCTGCGGTGTGATCTTTCAATACCAGTAAAAATGCCGTGTTAATATGAGCATCTTTAGCTAGGCTGGCCCGTCTTCCGCCACCAGCATCCCTTATTCTTTTTTTTTCAACAACGCTTCATTTTCAAGATCAGATATGCCTCTTTGTATTGTTTTTACATCACAGCCCAACAAATCACTAATGTATTTTTTTCCACCATAGGGCAATTTTCGAGCTTCAATTGCAGCGTAGCGACGCTTATCCTTTTCAGATAAGCTATCATAAAAAATAATCATCTCGTCTTCTACATCTCGTCCATAAACTTTTGTCACTGTATGAAAGTCCGATTTTTATACCAATTGAATCAATACGCTGATTTTACTGATTTTAGCAAGAATGGGAAGTTATTTCTGGCGCGATCCT
>JBDNIP010000826.1:0-2192 GCA_041688245.1 Algoriphagus sp. | reverse complement strand
TGGTATTATTGGCATTTAAATTAGTGTTCATTCTGGGCACGTCCGTAATATCACCCAGGTTTTGCCATCTGTTTAAAATATCTGTATGCAATGCCCCGCCACTAGGATCCGAAGACATCAAGCCAGCGTATATTCCATCATAGAAATCGCCACCAATGGAGAAAGAAATTAGCGTACCCAAAGTAAATCCTTTGTAGCTGAAGCTGTTAGTCCATCCACCAAAGAAATCTGGGATAGACTGTCCTGCAAAGTGGAATCTTGCATTCTGAAAGTTGGTGGTCAACGTATCTGTCCCTACAATCTTGGTAGCAGCATCATCCGCATCATATTCCTCAGCTCTGTAAAGTCCTTCACCAGTCTCAGGATCTACGCCTATCCAGTCTCTCAACCAGAAGTCATAGATAGATCTACCTACTACAAATTTCTTGGTTCCGTTAATCTGCTCATCAAAAGGAAGCTTCTTAAACTCATTATTGAACGTAGAGATGTTCAGGCTTGACGTCCAGGTAAAATCATTGGTACGAATCACCTCACCTTGAATACTAAATTCAATGCCATTGTTTGACATGGTACCAATATTCTGAAATCTACTGTTGAGACCGGTAGTCAAAGAAAGTGGCACATCAAACAGTAGGTTTTGAGATTCTCTGTAGAAGTACTCCACTGTACCTGAGAATCGCTTACCAAAGGCGAAGTCCAATCCAAAATCATAAGTGTTATTTGACTCCCAAAGTAATTCTTTAGCCGCTAAACTTGACTGAAGAATGCCAGGCTCGGAAGCATTGTTGAAACCTAAATCGTAGAGTGCCTGATAAGGATAATAACTCTGACCTCCACCAGAATTTTGGATTGCATTATTACCAACTTGACCATAAGAAGCTCTTATCTTGAGCATATCTATAAAATCAAAGTTGAAGAAATTCTCCTTGTCAATATTCCAGGCAGCACCTACTGACCAGAATGTTCCCCAACGAACATCTTCAAAGAATCGGGAAGAACCGTCAGTTCGTATAGAAGTAGAAAATGAATACTTATCGTCATACACATAATTTAATCTTGAGAAATACGACTCGATTTTATCCTTGTCTGTTCTACCTGATGCCGAGTTGATCGTCACGAAATTATCTGGCTCAATATTTCCTGCTAGAATCTGATCTTGCTTGGAGATAAATTGACGTGTTCTGGTAAAGTCATAATTCTCGTGACCAACCAAAGCATCTATAAAATGCTTCTATCTTATTGTATTGGTGTATGAGACAATCTGATTGAAAGTCAAACCGTTGATTCGGATATTCTCCCGTCTGGTTCTACCAGCTGGTGCGCCATCACCTACGATTGTATTATCATAGCCAAGGTTTAATAGTGAAGTCATATCCTGTGCGATATTTGTTCTTGCTGTGAAATGCTTCAAAAATGAAATTTCAGCATATGCTCTAGCACTGATTACATCTCGATCAAATGAATCAATATTTAGGATAGTTTCCTGAACCACATGACGACCTGGGAAGGAGCCAGCTCCTCTGAACGGAAGACCTAAGTTCACCAAGTCACCAGTATCGTAGATTCGATTTCCAAATTCGTCAAGAATGAATCCTCCAGTTTGCATATTTTGAGCAAATACAGGATAAATCGGTCCCACAGACCTTGCCGTGAAGAATGGGTTCACAAAACTGCTACTTCCACCATCTCTAGCATTATTTCCTTCTGATAGTGTGGCAGAGAGATTGATTCCAGTTTTCAACCATTTGGTTGGAGACGAATTCATATTCAATCGACCTGCAAATCTTTCAAAATCTGAATTAAGGATAAATCCTTTTTCATCTAAATAGCCAAATGAAGCATAATAGTCATTAGTTTCATTTGCACCCGAAAAAGTCAGGTTATATTCTGATCTATTGCCAGTTCGCTGCAACTCGTCAAACCAATCCGTTCCAACAAAATTATTGACAGCATTTGGACTCAATAATCCATCTGTGCCTACTACCTGATCGTTTGGCACGTCATATACATTATATCCAAGTGTAGGAATCAGAGTTGTACTTGCGAATTGGTTAGCCACACTTGGCTCATCATTTAGCGTCAATCGTCCGTTTCTTAGCGACTCCCAAGTCAATGGATAATACTGTTCAGCATTTACCCGATCATACTCAGGAAGTGCTCTACTTGCAACACCTTGCTGCACTTTCAAATTG
>JBDNIP010000825.1:0-1482 GCA_041688245.1 Algoriphagus sp. | reverse complement strand
AGTCCGACGCGGACGCTGCTGCTAAATGGGGAGCTGCTTATCCGATGGGAGCTCGAATGATGTCAGGACAGACCAGCCTTCATGAGGAGTTGGAAGATGAACTTGCCGCATTTGTAGGCAAGAAAAAAGCTTACTTGCTAAATTACGGGTATCAGGGAATAATGTCTGTAGTTGATTCATTACTGGATCGAAAAGATGTAGTTGTTTATGATTCCGAATGTCATGCCTGTATCATCGATGCACTTCGTATGCACTTGGGCAAGCGGTATGTGTTCCCTCACAATGACATTGAGAGTTGCGAGAAACAACTGGAGCGTGCGACCAAGCTTGCGAATGAAACTGGAGGAGGAATTCTAGTGATCACTGAAGGTGTATTTGGAATGACTGGCGATCAGGGAAGATTGAAAGAAATTGTTGCGCTCAAGAAAAAATTTGAGTTTAGACTTTTGATAGATGATGCACATGGATTTGGAACTATGGGCAGAACTGGTGCTGGAACTGACGAAGAGCAAGGAGTACAAGATGAAGTTGATATCTACTTCTCAACTTTTGCTAAATCAATGGCAAGTATTGGGGCGTTTGTCGCCGGTGATCCTGATTTGATTCTTTATTTAAGATATAACATGCGGTCTCAGATTTTTGCAAAGTCTCTTCCGATGCTTTTAGTAGCGGGTGCTTTGACACGACTGAAGCTGCTCAAAACACAACCAGAGTTAAAGAATAATTTATGGAAAATTGTCCAAGCACTTCGAAAAGGACTACATGAGAATGGTTTTAGTACTGGACAATCAAATTCTCCAGTGACTCCTGTTGTATTGAATGGAACTATAGGAGAAGCAGCTGCACTGACAAAAGATCTAAGAGAAAACCATGCTATTTTCTGCTCTGTGGTGATCTATCCTGTAATACCTAAAGGTATGATAATCTTACGTTTGATACCTACCGCAGTACATACTTTAGAGGATGTGAGAGAAACAATTTCAGCATTCGCTTCAATCAAAGAAAAATTGACAGATGGATTCTATAGAAATTCAGAACTTGCAATTTCTCTCGGAGAATAAAAAAATACAAATAAAATGCCCTCAGGATTGAATTAGCTAGTACTTTGGCCTATATTAGATTAAAATAAAGTTATCATCAACCTAAAAAATTACTTTAACTATGGGTAAATTTAGTGAAGTTAGAGATTTAATCCTCGGTATGGAGGAAGATTTCGTTAAGTTCTACGACAAAAGTAACCAAGCCGCGGGAACACGAGTTAGAAAAGGAATGCAAGACCTCAAAAACATTGCTCAGGATATCCGTAAGGAAGTTCAAGACAAGAAAAACGAAGGTTAATCTTGAAATAAAAAAAGGTGACTTTTCAGTCACCTTTTTTTATGCCTTTTTTTCGGTCAAAAATCTACTTTGTTATTTGAACGCTCCAGGTCAGCCATTCGTAATGATGGATCTATCTCAATAGTTCTGATGTTTTCTTTCCTT
>JBDNIP010000824.1:0-5451 GCA_041688245.1 Algoriphagus sp. | reverse complement strand
TTTCGATTGGTATTTGAACTATAAAAGTTGATCCCTGAAGTAAGTTGGAATCGCTCTAGCGCAGGTCTTGACAAACAGCAGGTGAATTGGGTAGGATCGTCTTCTGGTGAAGCTTTTGTGGAGGTGGATGAAGATGATCAGAAGTTATATGCTCAGACCTGGAGTTCATTCGTCATTTAGTGAATTAAAAATTCAGTTATTTTTGTTCATCAGGAGTGTGAGAAGATCGAGAAGGGTTCGGAGCTTTATATTAAGAGGCTACAAGTACTAAGCTTTCATTAATTTTAAAGCGATCATACCAATCTAGCATTTCAGTGGGTTTTGTTATGCTCTCGTCCTTCTTTCTCTCACCTATTTTTTTTCGTTTATGTTTTAACATTACCATTATCTTGGTCCCATAAATCTGTCTCCGTTAAAATGTATCATATGATCTGGCACTTCCATCAGCCAAACTTCCGTCTCCCAAGCTATATTATTTGAATGTTTTTTGAACTCTGTCATATCTGGGAAAGCCGTTACATAAACTTTACCGACTTTACAGTTTTTTAAAAATTTCTCAAGTTCCAAAAGTCGTTTTGGAGAAACGGGTCCGTGAGAAGTAACGGCTTCAATAAGAAATAGCCATTTTCTTTTATTGTCATAGATTATAACATCTGGCAGTTTGCTATGTTGGTCTATTGGAATGCCTAAATCGTTAAGTCCTTTCTCGTCAACAAACAAATCCTTTTTAGCGGTATCACCTAAATAAAGAAGCATACCGCCGTTTGCAAATCTTGGGGCAAATTGTTCAACTATTGCAGCTTGAACTTCATTGTGTTTTCCCGCTGAAAGCTTAAGAATCTCTCCATTTTGAAGTACCACAGGAATTAGAATTAATTCTCGCTCCTTTAAATAGACTTCCGAAAGTTTCCCAACTGTATCAATGAAGTTTTTCAAAGCCTTTTTCCAATTTCTTGTTTTGTATGTTTTAACGACTTCTAAAACTTCGTTCGTCAGGGCGTAATGCGTTCTGGGACTATTTACTGGAAGACTTGGGTTATCCGGATTGTAGTCAATAACTCTAGCCTGGACGAATTGATGAAGCACTTGCCTTCTAAAAGTTTCTCTAGTGTTTGGGGCATATGATTTTCCATAATTGTGATTAATAAAAGTCATAATACCTTTTGTAACTCCCAAACTCTGACGTGTTACTTTTATCCATTTGTCTTTTTCCTTAATATCACAAACAGCTAAAAATGTTAAAGCCGCCATTTCATTGTATTGTGCTGGAGGCAGTCCTAACGCTTTCAATATCTCTTGTGCTTCTGCTACTTTAATCATATTAATTCATTAGTACTTCCAATTCAAAAAGCTCATTTACTATGCTATTAACATTATTCATTGAGTAGTCATTTGAAAGTATGATTTTATCACCAATTTCTAATATACTTGTAAATGGAGGTAATTTCATTTCTCTAAGCTCTGTAGCACTCACGTTTACGTTACCGTTAAAAATCTGAAAATACGTATTAAATAATTCACTATTAAGCAATGCGCAGAGTCCAATTACTTCGTTCCGATTTAAGTATCCACCTTTTCTATATAGGTAATTCACTTTATTTTCAACTCCGATATAATCAGATGTCGCATAGTTGCAGAAATAGGGCGCTGGTATCAATCTACTCTTATCGTCTTTTGTACTAAATCTTCTCAAGAAAATATAGTCTTTACTAGGTAACAATAAAGATTTAGAGCCACTTTCAATCTGGATGAATTGCCCTTTTTCTTTCAATTGTTTTGGCCATTCCAGACTCATTTTGTTCACGTTGTGCAGCCAGAATAATGGAGCTAAAAACGTAGTCCCATTTTCGTAATTTTTTTCAATAAAATCTGAAGCTCGAAATGAAACAACTGGACCTGTGGAGATTTTTATATCGAAATCTGCCAGAATATTTCCCCAAGAGGAGACTAAATTTAAGATACTTTCTTCCTTGTCGCTTGTCGGCAAATGTAAAATCTTCTCTTTGGAGTTTAAGTCAATGAGTTCAGAAGCATTGAAATATTTAATTTTTGGTTGAAAAATGTCTTTTATTCCTAAGCTTGAGGAAACCAGCACATTTTTATTGGGATTAATTTTTTCTTTAATAGCCTTTATTACGACCGTTTCTTGCAAGACACTGTCCCTGTTGAAAGTGTCTTTTCGTGAATTGAATAAATGGATTTTGTTAATTTGAACTGAATTAAAAAATAACTCCCTAAACGCTTTGAAATAGCTTCCTGAAGCAAAACTCCTTGGTGTTATAAATATCAGCTCTCCGTTTTCAGAAAGTAATTTTGCAGCTATTCCCATGAAAATGGAGTAGATATTTGGCTGTCCACTCACTAACTCTTTCGCAGCTATGGTTCTTTTATCATCGCTAGAAAGCTTGAAATATGGTGGGTTCGAAATAATGATATCAAAACTTAAAATTTCTTTGTTTGATTCTTCAAATAGGCTTGGAAGTTTATTTGTAGTAAGAGCATGTGCATTGTCTAAAATAAAATCGTGTACATGGATCAAATAATTGAGCGTAACACCTTTCTCTAAAAGCCATTCCTGAAGATAGTCAAGAGTTTTTTGCGAAAATGAGATTAAGTCAGGATCAGTTTCGTAAGCAACTAAATCGATGAATACAATATTATTTGTTGGTTCTACCAGATGCTCAATCAAGGCACAGCTTAAAATAGCTGTTCCACATCCCGGGTCCAAAATCTTAATACTGCTTTTCTTTAGTTCACTAAAAGAAGCCATTAGTCGAGCGATTTGAGTTGGCGTAAAAAATTGCCCGTTGTTTTTCTTGTGTTTTATTGTCACTTGTTGAGTGTAATAAATTCCTAGCCTATCTGCATAATGACTAGGCAGTTCTTGATTGAAAGGTTCGATATTTATTATTTTACTCATTTCGTAAAGTTTTTATGTAGGCAATTTTTTCTTCTGCGACTTTCAAGATATTCAAGTCGGCCTTTTCATCCAAAATTTTGTAGGCAATCTGGTCGCTTAAAAACGCCTCAAGCAATTCATTTTCGTTTACACTAAAAAAGGCAGCTATATTTTTTATTAAATGTTTTGTAGGCTGTCTTTGGTTACGCTCAATTTTAGCAAGTAGCGAAGGGTCAATTTCAATATTTGGGGCAACTTCTCTCAAAGTCATTCCGGTAGTTTTTCTCAGTTGTCTGAGTTGTTCTCCAAATGTTGTGTGCTTTTTTACCATTGCGATTCAGGATAAAGTTTGTCCGAAGTTAATAAGTCAATTTAAATGGACAAATAAAGTCCACAATTTTTTTTAATTATTTTTAGTTGCGTGCTCAAAAATTTAAGTCCTCTTATCTGAGAAATAGTTGATTCTGATATGAGAGATAAACGTGATTAAATAACTGTTGACTTTTTTTCTTTTGGTAATTCTAGGGCTTGTTAGCTATTTGGCGGAAGCATTATTTATTTCTGAAGCCCAACTTATTTAATCAACCAGCCCTTTTAGATAACCGGAACCGCTGTACTTTTTATTTTTTTCACTCCGATAATCTTTCCTTTTCCTACAATACCCTGTACAGGGTATTTTTCACATAAAAAAAAGCCCAGTCTTTGGGCTTTTCAAATCGGATTAATACGCGCTCTTACTCGAATTCCTTAATCAGATGGTAAGAGAATTGGATGATTTCTTTATAATTCTCCTTGCTGATTTTTTCGTCGATCCCATGGAAGCGGGTCATGCTAGTCGGGTCGAGGCGCATGGGATAAAAGCGATAGACATCATCCGAGATTTCATAGAAATAGCGCGCATCCGTACCTCCTCCGATTAGTCCGGGAACGACAATTGTATCTGGGAAAAGACCTCTGATAGTTTTTTCTAATTTTTCATACCCTTCGGAGTCGATGCTGGAAACAGGAGAAGGGTTGGTTGAAAAGCCCGCATTCTCCACTTTGACTTTATCGGATATAGTACTTTCGATATGTGCCTGTACTGATTCGACGGTCTCTCCAGGAAGAATTCTAAAATTAATGGTTGCCTGCGCTACCGTCGGAATCACATTGTCTTTTACGCCTCCTTCGATAATGGTCGGAGCGGTAGTGGTATGGGCATTTAAGCCTTCCAAAATAGGGCCTTTGAGGAGCCAAGGGTTTGCAAAAGCCACCTTGGTCAGAAAAGGAAGTTCTGCACCCAAGTATTCCATTTGGTAGTCCATCGGCTTGACGAGCTTGTAGGGTAATTGATTGTTTTCCAAATCCACGATGGCTTGAGCAAGGATTCCGATGGTGTTTTCCCGGGGAGGAGCAGAGCTGTGACCGCCTGAAGTTGCGACCGTGAGTTTGAAGGAAACATAGCCTTTTTCTGAAAGATTGATCATTGCCACTGGCACATCAACTCCAGGAACCAAGCCTTCCGCGATAAAACCGCCTTCGTCAATGGTCATTGCCGCTTGGATGCCTTGCTGCTTCAAGTGCGCCGCAATTTTGGCAGCGCCATTTCCCCCGCCTAGTTCTTCGTCATGTCCGGAGGCAAGATAGATGGTTCGGGTAGGGACGAAGGATTCGGAGAGTAGCATTTCCACCGCCTCTAAGAGGCCGATCAAAGTTCCTTTATCATCCATCGTTCCTCTACCGATGATGTGGGTATCGGTGATTTTTCCAGAAAATGGCGCAGCTTCCCAATCCGCAAGCGTAGGCTCATCGACTGGCACGACATCCTGATGTGACATGAGGATCAGCGGTTTTAGGAAAGGATCAGATCCCTGCCATTTGTACAGCAAACTGTAATCGCTTATTTTTTCCAGTGAGAGACTTGCATGCGTCAGCGGGAAAGTCTCTGCTAAAAATCGATGGAAACCAAGGAACTCGGCAGAATCAGGGATGGCAGCCTCGCTGAAAGAAATGGTGCGAAATTGAATTGCCTTGGAGAGATTTTCGAAAACCTGGTCTGAAATTGGAACTTGAGTTAGGGTTTCAACTTCGACTTGCTTAGAAGTCATTCGAAGGGTATTAAAAAGGAGAATGGCGACGACAATCAGGACGATTGCCAAAAAGCCAAGAAGTATTTTCTTCATAATATGGTGGTTTTTCAATCCGCAATTTAGTCGGATAAATAGGATTGTCAGTAATTATAGTAGGCAATTTTCAGTGGGCAGTCTTCAGTAGGTAGTCTTCAGTAGGTAGCAGTAGGCAGATGGCAGTGATCAGTCTTCAGTAGGTAGTTTACAGTGTGACTGTGCCTGAATAACGTTGACCATTTTTGGAGTTTTGTGGATTGATAAATTTATTGCTCCAATTTGGTTTGGTCTAAGCCATAGCAGCTTCTGCAGGCAAACTATGCGCACTATGTTTTCTATGCGGTAAAAACCAATATCAATGCGGTGAAAAGGATGAAAGATAAATTTCCAAGTAGAAAGACCTACCTACCCTAGGCAGACCTGAACCAGATTTCCCTTTGCGCTCCT
>JBDNIP010000823.1:0-3359 GCA_041688245.1 Algoriphagus sp. | reverse complement strand
TATTTGGAGCGGCATTTACCAAATCTGCCCAGTTCCCATTTCACTTCTGGTTGCCCGGCTCTACGTTGGCTCCGACTCCCGTTTCTACTTATTTGCACTCTGCAGCTATGGTAAAAGCTGGAATCTATTTGTTAATGAGATTTACACCGATTCTTGGTAACACCGAATTCTGGAATTCTACCCTCCTCCTCGTAGGTGCGATCACGATGGTTTACGCGGTTGTACACACGCTATTTAGAAAAGATCTGAAAGGAATACTGGCTTATTCCACTATTTCAGCTTTGGGAATATTAGTTTTCTTGATAGGCCAGGGTACCGGAAAGGCTATGCTGGCAGCGGCACTTTTTATTGTAGTTCATGCACTTTATAAAGCCACTTTATTCTTGGTTACAGGAATAATTGATCATCAAACCAACACTCGCGACGTCACTGTACTTCGTGGACTAAGAAAGGTCATGTTCCCCGCAGCTATTGCAGGGTTTCTAGCCGCTATTTCAAGTGCGGGAATCCCT
Source organism: Algoriphagus sp. (assembly GCA_041688245.1). GTDB lineage: Bacteria > Bacteroidota > Bacteroidia > Cytophagales > Cyclobacteriaceae > Algoriphagus. Next base: position 2,847 of record JBDNIP010000823.1, on the reverse strand, counting down.
CCAACCGTAGGATTTATAGGAAAAGAACTTACATATGAGTCAACACTTAGTTTTAACAGTGTACCTGTGTTGTGGATCACACTTATTTTGATCACCAAAATCTTACTACTATACGCGGGGTTTGTAGCCGGAATCAGTCCTTTTGTAGGGAAACTTCCCCAGCAATTTGTAAATACCAAGCGTCCTGGTATTCTATTCTGGCTTCCTCCAATGATCCTTGCAGTGCTGGGAATTGCCTTTGGAATTTTTCCGTCATTGATTGAGCCTATTGTTTTCCCAGTGGTGACTGCCATGGGAGAAAGCCTCGGAAACGAGCACTTGAAGCTATGGCATGGATTCAATACCGTGCTCTGGTTGAGTATAGCAACCATAGTTGTAGGGACTGCATTGTATTTCACTTTGAAACCTTCACAAAAGCTAGTGGCAAGCGCAGAACGAGTTGAATTCATTTCCCCTAAATCCCTTACAGCAGGTGCCTGGACTTATTTCAATAAATCCGCTTCACTTTGGACACGAATTTTTCAAAATGGGTATCTACGAAATTACATTGCTACTATAGTGCTTTTTCTAATTGCTTTAACTGGTTATTCACTCTATAATACAGCCAAATTTGACCTGGACCGTTCTACTTTAACTGAAATAACTGTATACGGAATTGCTGTGGTGATACTAATGTTCTCATCGGTATTTCTCGTTGTTTTCACAAAGTCACGGCTCACGGCAGTGGCGTCTATGGGAGTGATGGGATTGTCAATTTGTTTACTTTTTGTGTTTTACAGTGCGCCTGATCTTGCGATGACTCAGTTTTCTATAGATACGCTCACAGTAATTCTCTTTGTACTGGTATTATACCGCTTACCACGATATTTAAAGCTTTCTGACTACCGTAACAGAATAAAGGATGGCGCTATATCCTTGGCCTTTGGGGCCATTATTACGGTATTGATTTTAGAAGTTTTAGCATCTCCAGTAGATAAGACAATTAGTAAATATTACGCAGAGAATGCGTATGTACTTGCTAAAGGGAAAAATGTGGTGAATGTAATCCTTGTAGATTTCAGAGGAACTGACACTTTTATGGAAATTTCAGTTTTGGCTATTGCAGCCATTGGGGTTTTCGCACTGCTCAAATTGCATCTGAAAGAAACGGACCAACACTAAATTAAAAATTAATGAGAACCATTATACTAAAAACAGCCTCATCCTATCTGCTACCAGTTTTACTGTTATTTAGCGTGTTTATTCTGCTTCGCGGACATTATCTGCCTGGTGGAGGATTTGTTGGGGGTTTGATTGCTGCTATGGCCTATTTATTACACGCATTTGCCAACGGACTCTCTGACACCAGAAGCCTTTTGAAATATCACCCCGGGTTTTTAATGCCATTAGGCCTCGCCCTCGCATTTGTGAGCGGGTTGGCTCCCTTGTTTGTTGACTTACCTTTTATGACAGGATTATGGTATCCCGGAGAAATTCCCGTCTTGGGACATATTGGCTCAGCGCTATTTTTTGATATTGGGGTGTACCTGGTCGTGGTAGGGTCAACGCTTACTATAATTTTTACAATTGCAGACACTATCTGATTTATGGAAATAGTATTAGCTATAATGGTTGGAGTTTTATACGCTGCGGGTATCTATATGATCCTGCGCAGAAGCCTTGTAAAGCTTATTTTGGGAATCATAATCTTGGGCAATGGAGCCAATCTCCTGATATTCTTACTGGGGCGGATTTCAAAAGGAAGCCCTCCAATAATTCCCGGAGACCTCAAGGTTTTTGCAGCTGCCTATGCTGACCCTATTCCTCAGGCTTTGATATTAACCGCAATTGTAATTAGTTTTGGCTTGCAGTCATTCGCCATTATTCTTATCAAAAGAGTCTATGAGGTAGTAAAAACAGACGATCTGGATGAAATGAACACAATAGATCAAGACTCATGACAGGACAATTAGTGATATATCCACTGCTCCTGCAATTGCTGTTAAGCATCATTTTAATGTTTTTTTGGAGCAGGGTAAGCTGGTAAAAAGTGATTAGTATCGTCGGCGGATTTATAAATATTGCTGCTTCTGTATGGCTTTTTGCTTTTATCTGGAATGAAGGAACACACACCGTGCAAGCAGGAGATTGGGCTGCTCCTTTTGGAATCACCTTTGTAGCCGATAGTCTCTCGGCCACGCTGGTGCTGCTTACCGCCATTTCGGGTCTTGCGGTGTCTGTCTTTTCAGCATCATCTATTGCGGCAGCCCGACTAAAATATGGGTACTTTCCTATCTTTCATTTTCTGCTACTTGGGCTCAATGGCGCATTTTTAACCGGAGATGTCTTCAACTTGTACGTGTGGTTTGAGATCATTATCATAAGCTCTTTTGTGCTGATTACTCTTGGAGGAGAAAAAGCCCAACTTGAAGGGGCAGTAAAGTATTTCACGTTAAATATTCTGGGCTCCATGATTTTTCTTACTGCGATTGCAGTGTTGTATGGATTGACAGGTTCGCTTAATATGGCGGATCTTTCCCTAAAAGTGGCTGCTATCGAAAACCGAGGTCTAGTTGAGATTACGGGCATTCTATTCCTTATTGCCTTTGGAATAAAAGCTGCTGTATTCCCACTATATTTTTGGCTTCCAGACTCCTATCACACTCCACCTTCCGCTGTGTCGGCGATTTTTGCGGGCTTGCTTACCAAAGTGGGTGTCTATGCCCTTATCAGATTCTTCACCCTCATTTTTGTGGCTAATATATTTCTTCAAGATACCATTTTGGTACTAGCCATCCTCACCTTGGTAAGTGGAGGACTTGGCGCTTTGGTACAAAATAATCTGCGAAAAGTATTTTCCTATCTTAT
>JBDNIP010000822.1:0-10294 GCA_041688245.1 Algoriphagus sp. | reverse complement strand
CTTATCAGCATAGTTTCCCGGATTGACCCGCACTTTTTCCACGATCCGCGCAGCTATCTCAGCAGCATTTGGGGTAAAGTGAATATCTGCCACGAGGGGTGTTTGGTATCCTCTTTTGCGAAGCTCATCTTTAATATTTTTGAGATTCTCAGCTTCTTTGATGCTTGGTGCCGTGATCCGGATCAACTCACAGCCACTCTCGATCATTCGGATGCTTTGCTCTACCGAACCAATCGTATCCATAGTGTCCACTGTAGTCATGGACTGCACCACAATATGATTATCCCCTCCGATAATGACATCGCCGATTTGAACCGGTACAGTTTTCCTTCGAGAGTAGTGGGTGAGGCTATCGCAATAAATCTGATCTAAACTCTTGATGATTGGCTCCATAACTGCTTAAATATCGCCTAATTGAGGTCTAATAGTAATTTCTTCAATAACGGACTGAGGGGAGAGACTATATGCTCCCCATACACATTCGGCTACATCTTCAGCTTTTATGAACCGCTCTACTGGCAAATCAGATCCTTCCCAACTCGCTGTGTAAGTAGCTCCAGGAAGAATAGAAGTAACCTTGATTTGATATGGCTTGAGTTCCTCCCGCAGACATTTGGTCATACCTAGCATCGCCCATTTGGAAACTGCATAACTTCCACCATTTGGATAAGCAGTAGTACCAGCGATCGAACCCATGCTAAAAATATAGCCTGATTTCCGTTCAATCATTTCCTGCACAAATGCTCTGGTTAAGTGATAAGCCGAATACAGATTGGTCTCCATCATCAATTCGAAGTTGCCATCAGGTTCGTCATGAATCGAGCCTGGCAGAAACACTCCAGTATTATTAACCAAGACATCAGGGGACCCGATTTTCTTCACAGAAGCTGCGAAAGCCAATACTTCGTCACGATTGGACAAGTCGGCTTTGAATGCTGAGACTTTAATCTCAGGAAACAATTTCTGGATTTCCTTCTTTAACTCATCGAGTTCCTGTTGATTTCGAGAACAGGTAAAAATATTGAAGCCCTCCTTTGCAAAGCGTAAAATAATCGCTTTACCTATCCCTTTGGTGCCTCCAGTAACGAGGATACTTTTACTCATTTCATTCGTGTTTTAATAATTAGCATGACAACTATCTAACTTAATCAAAGTTACGATTTTTTGTCAAAAGAGCGCAGAAACTTGCATTCGGCCTACATGGACGATCCGATCTAGTCCTTGGGAGTTTCTCCCTTCGTAGACTAGATTCATTTGCAATCCCTCTCCGATTTTCTGAAGCCAATTAACTGTCCAAGTGACATTAGTTCCCGGAGTCAGTGCTTGCAGCATCTCATAGCCAACTGGAGAATTAGCGATTCCGTTGTAGTCAATCTGAATCAATTTAAAATTACCGGTGAGCGTTGTCTTAATCGCCTTTGCAAAGCGCAGGTCTAGTCCGAGCTGATGTAATTGTGCTTTTTCGTCAAATTCAGGATTGCTCACATTTTTTTTCCCGGTAAAGCTGTAAGAGGCTGTAGTTCTAAAATAAGGGGTGGGTTGCCAGGCAAGTTCAGGTCCGATCAGCTGCTGATTGATAGTGTAATTTCGATTAGAAAGAAAATCTGAAGCAGAGACTCGATCTCCGGTGCCCGCTATAATCCGAATCGTAGTTTGCGAGTTGAAATTATAGCGAGTATTCCATCGCCAATCCCTTTGAATTAGATCTTCAAATCCCCCTGCGAGTAATTGCTTGAACTGGGAATCGAATAAAGAAAGGTCAAAGCCATATTTCGCCGATGCTCGATTAAAGAAAAGACTACTTCGAATCACCTGACGAAGGGAAAGGATATCCGCCCGATCTATGCCAGCGATAAAAGGATTCACTCGGTCTCCAAAGTCATTGGAAGTGACTTTCTTCTCAATACTCAAACTGGTGGTATTCGAGAACTTGTATAGCAATGCTCTTAATCCTACTTCTTTTTTCCATTCCTCAGGAAATTTTGCCTGAACCCGGTAATTTAGAATACTGGTATACGCTTGCACATAGCTATCGGTGGGCACAAAAATTTTGATGTATTGCTTTTCCTCAGGATTAATTGCCAGGTAAAACTCATTCAATTGCTGGACACCGTCTCCACTATCGTCTCGCCAAGTATGTGTCCCGTCTCCATTTGGTGCCGGGAGAAAGACAAACTCCCGCTGTAGCTCCCGACCGTTTCCAATGGCATAGCTGATTTCATTCCGAAGGGCATTTTTCCAAAGGCTTCCTTGGTAGTCCAACTTCCCCATCACGGTGAGCTCTGTGGGTAGTTTGCGCTGCAAATATTCCAGCTCGCGATAGGTGAAAGTAGAACTCAAACTATGCTGCGTCCACTGTCTGCGGAAAGTAAAGTTGGAAGTAAAGGCACGGGTATCTTTTAAAAGTCCTCCCGCAAAAGGAGCTTTATCTTCCCTCCAGGCTGCATCTGCAAGGAAAGAATATTTTAGAGAATCATTGCTGCGCAAATAAATCAGGTGCTCCTTGAAGTTCATGGCCGTGCTGATCACCGAGTCCTGTTCAGTATTACGAAGAGCATTCTGATCGAGGGACAATTGGTAGCCGGGAACCAAAATTTTAGAATTAAAACTTATATTACCCAAATATCTCGTCCAGTCCGAACTCAAGGTGTCCTGATCGCTAGTCAACCTGAAGAACTCTTGCCGAAGCCTGAATTTCTCTCCCAGTCGGACGTTCCAATTTGCCAAATGTTGCGTCCCACGTAGCACATTTTGCCGATTTCTAAGGTAAAGCTGGTAATTGAATCGATTCAAGTTATCCTTATCAAAACCAATCCCAGCTCGTAGAAACTGCTCTGCTGCCGAGCTTCGCAATTGCTCCTGAGTCAATCCCCAATCCCGATCAAACTCGATATAGCGGAATCGATCGATGAAATTGAAGTTGGTAGAATTGTATTCGTATTCCGTTTGGCCCTTTATCGTATAGCCTTTGAAAATACTGGAAGCACGACCTTCTGATTCCATACCTACTTTCAGCCCAAGACCCTGATTGTTATCATCCCCCAGTTCGGAAAAGAGATTTTTATCTGTTGATGAAAGTGCCATTTCGGTGTACACCTTTTCATAGTTGCCAAGCTTAATTCGCGTGCCTACCGTAGTCATTCGTTTGCTATCGGGCGCTGGGAGTTGGCTCAAAATCGAATAATCTCCCTGTCGTTGCCCACTCACTTGAGGTACATACTCGAAGACGGTTCCATTGGAAAGCTGACTCAGTCGCTGGTAATCGCCTAGCCCCTGCCCTACTTGTGAAAATGACAATTCGAAATGTGCCAAGGCTGGATCCGTGGAATATCGATAAAATGTAAGCGGCTCACCAAATCCGTTCTCTTCAACAATTTTCTCATACAAAATTCGATTCAGATCAAAAGCCACACTATCAATTCGTGGGAGCAATGCCAACTCAGTTTGATCGCCCACTGAAGCCAATAGTCGGAGTTCCTCTTGGGAAAAATCTGTAAATAAAGGACGATTTCGATTATCCTTTTCCTGGTAATAATTTAAGTAGACATCGACTACACCATTACTTTGACTATGGTTGGCTCCAATAATGGATCGGCTAAAATTCCGCTCAGCAAATTCGAAATCTATCCGAACACGTGAATATTGAGTGATCAGTACTTTAGGGGTAAATGTGACCTCTGCCTGATTGTAATCGATCACATAATCCTGATTGAATCCACGTTGAAGCTGCTTTCCATCCAAAAACACCCGCTCTGAATTCGCCATGATAATAACAAATCGCTCATTATTTGGACCGCTAATCCGGTATGGACCGAGAGTTCCTTCGAGGATAGCGAGCTGAATGGAAGCAAATTTTCCTTTGGCAATCGAAGCAAAGCCTTGTGAGCTAGCAGTCCAGTTTTCTTTTAATTTAAAGTGGGAAGTAAATTGCAGACCCTGTACATTTTTATAGTAGCGGAGAAATTCTGATTTTCGCTGTTGGAGCACGACATCTCCAGCAGCCAGGGAAAAATTCTCATTATAAAGCTCGATTAAGACTTTATCAAAATCCTGAATCTGCTGGGTATTTCCTTCAGGCTGAAAGGGGGTATTTTGATCCGTGATGCTAGCTCGGATATTCAGGTTGTCCGAGATCGCCCCCTCCAGTTGCAGATTCAGGGCAGAATTCACAAAAACATTTTGGGTATTCCCAAAAGAAATTCCTCGTGTGAGACTTCCGGATTTATATAAATCCGTCGTTGGAAAAAGCTCCTCCCGAAAATCAAATGCAGGTAAATCGGATAGTTGAGTATCTTTAAATTTTGAAGTAGAATCATAATCGGCAAGCAAGGTCCTTCTCGCAATTGGAGTATCAAAGCGCAGACTAAAAGTCCGATAGCAAACTTTGAGGGAATCCAGAGTTTGATCTTCATCGGACAAAATCTTCAGTAGGTTGCTACTGAGGCTAAAATCAAAGGCATAAATATTTCCTTTTTTGTCACTTACAGAAATACTTTCCGGAACACCAGAGAGCGAGTCGAGTTCAGTTGGATTCTGAAAATAATTTCCCGGAACCCACCGACATTTTTCTTGAGCCAGCACGAGAGAGGATGACCCCAAAATTAAAATCCAAAAAATTATCCAAACGCGCATGGGTAATGAAAATCAGCTTTTGATTTCAAGGTACTAAAATCAGCTTTTATCCTATCAATGGAAAGGTCAGGTAAAAAGTCGTCCCTACATCCATTTCCGTATCAAACCAAATTTTCCCGCCTGCCGTTTCTACACCACTTCGGGCAATTGCCAGCCCAAGTCCAGAGCCAGTGGATTTGGTAGAGAAATTAGGAATGAAAATTTTGTCTTTGAGATCCAGAGAAATCCCCTTACCATTATCCGTAATCTCCAAAAATACGTCTTTATCGGTCATCCAGAGCCAAACACGGATTTCAGGTCGACGCCCATCTGGGACGGCTTGTACTCCATTGATGATTAGATTTGAAATGACCCGTCCAAATAGCTTGTCATCTCCCATGATCGGGATGAGTTCAGAAAAGGAATCATCCTGAAAGAGTAAATCTGCTTGCTGATCATTTTTAAATAACTCGAGCACTTTGGAAAGTACGGACTTGAAATTCATCTTCTCATTCTTGGGCAAGGGCATTTTTGCAAAGGTTGAAAACGAAGAAGCAATCCCGCTCAGTGCATCTACCTGATGAATCAAAGTTTCAAGTGATTTTTTAAGTTTGCTCACATCATCCAAGCGACCATCATTTTCCAGTCTGAGTAAATGCTGAAGTGTCAACTTCATCGGTGTCAATGGATTTTTGATCTCATGTGCCACCTGTTTTGCCATTTCCCGCCAAGCAGATTCTTTCTCAGTGGATGCAAGTATTTTTTTACTCGCCTCGAGCTTGAAGAGCATATTGTTGTATTCGTTGACCAGTAGGCCAATTTCGTCTTTGCTACCCCAATACATCGGTTCATTACTTTCGAGATTTGTGGCTTTCAGCTTTTGCGTCAGCAACTTGAAGGGGAAAGTTAGATTCGTGGACACGAAATACGATATGATCAGAAAAAGGATGAAAATGATCACAAATGCATTGAAAATATTACTCAGAACATCAACAATCACAGAATTTAGCTCCGCCTCAGACTCGAAAAAAGGAACTGCCAAAATTGCCAAATTCCCTTTGCTTCCAGCCGACGGGATTGCTAAATACACCGCCTTGTAGCTAAGATTTCCAATCCGCTCATTTGCCAAAAACTGATTTTGACCTAACTCTTGGATCTCAGCCAAAGCAGCAGGATTCATCAAAGGAGATAGGATTTTCTTATCAAAAATATTGGGGCGGTTAGTTGCCTCCAGTCTGCCCGCTGAATTGTAGAGATGAATATCACTCGCGGTGGTATTAGCTAAGCTACTGACCTCCTCAGTCAGAAGATCGTTTGAGACATTGTCTGGTTCTTGATTATTGAGGAAGCTGCTCAGATTTCCACGAATCAAAGAAGCTTTTTGAATATATTGTCTATCCAGATCCTCTCGATAACTATTTGCTAATAGGCCGATAGTGATGATACTAATAATTATGATTGGTAAAAAGAAAGCAAAATTGAGATACAACTGAAGCTTGGTACTGTAGTTGAAATCAAAATTGTGATAGCCTTTTAACAGGGCGTTTATCGAAATTGTAAAGAAAGTAAGGAATACAAATCCAACAAAGAAGAGCGAAATATTTCCAAAAAAGTAGGAAAGCGTTTTTGTCGATGAGGAAACTATGATCGTTTCCGCACCATTTTGGATTGCCAAATGATGATATCCGTATTGATTGATGCCAGCAGTAAAAAAAGCAGAACGCTCTGCGAGCAATTCAGGGTTCAACTGTAGGAAATTGAATGACCCAGAGCTTCTAATGAGCTTATTTTCTTTGAAGACCGCATAATCGTACCGTAGTGGATCTAGCTTTTCGCTGTATTGCTTGTCCAATAAGAGCTTAGGATAGACACTGCTTGGCTGTACTCGAAGTTGGTTGAAACCAAGATAGATTGTCCCGAGCTGTACCCCTTCTTTAATAACTGGGATAAAAGAAACGAATCGATTGCCTGAGTTCTGCTCGTCACCTCGAATGAAATATAAGCCACGAACAGAAGTAGCATAATCACTTTTCACATATTCGAAGCGAAACTGCTGAAGATTAATCCCATCCGCAGGACCAAGTACTTGCTGTTCAGAGGAGGAAAAAACTCGAACTTGAACCTCGAATTGATCGAAATAATTGTCTAAATAAATTCTTCTGATCTTAGTCTCAATTGGTTCCTTTGAGAAAAGTGGGTCAGCTATTCTAGTCTGAATAAAAAGATCTCCTTTGATTCGATTAAATATCTCTCCCAAGAAAAACTCAGTCATAACATCATTCTCAATCAAATTTTGAGTGGCAAACCGAGTTTTTGATTGAATAAGCTGAGAATTTTCTGTCTGAAAAGTACTGATTCCCGCAATTATTGCAGTGATCAAACTGGCGAAGAAAAATGTCAGAAAAGTATCGAGTCCCAACCGGAAAACATTTTTGAATAATTCGAACCTTAAAATCAGGAAGAAAAATATGAGGTGGATAAACCAAACTACGGCTGCCCAAGTTGAAAAGAAAAAAATAAGCCCTAAAACCGGAATTCCAATAGCCAGAAGTAAAACATAATAAGAGTGTTTTTTTGCTTTCAGCTCAAGGAGGAGGTTGATCAATGAGAGGGAGAAGAGTACATAGTTGGCACCCCAAAGAAATAAGATTATAAAACTTAGGCCCTTAAATAGATCAAAATCAGCAATCGAATTAATGTCTAAGGCCCACTGCGAATTTTGAACCAAATCGCTTGGAAGAAACCATACGAAGTATAGAAACAAAGAACTGATCAAGAAAGAAACCAAAAAGAATAACTTGATCTCATGGGATTCCTGTAAGATCTTGATTTTTTCAAGCATAGGTTTAGAAACCAGCTGAAAAATAACCAATCCAAAAACAAAGGTACCACAGATCGTATTAAGCAATAAATCTCCCAAGCTTGGATTGAACCAAGAAGATGCATAATTCGATGGGTCAAATAAGCTCAAATTGAGAAATCCAGCTGGAATCTCTAATAGTAACATGACGAGCCGAAAGCCCGTCACCGTACTAATCGCATAGCCTATAGCCTGCCAGCGTCTACCCTTTCGCCACTTCTTCAACACGAAATTTGAACTCAAAATAAAGTACAGCAGGAAAACCGAGGTAAAGAAGATGAGTAATGCGGAATTGATAACTCTTCCTATTGGTACATAGCCAGCTAAGAAATTAATTCCAAAAAGCTTAATGCCAGCAGCATTCATGACTGATTGACCAACATTTTCCTCAGGCGAAAACACTTCAAACCTATTGTTACCAAAGAGTTCTAAATTCGCTCCAGTGATCAAATAATCATTTTCGATCGTTCCTGGCCAGACCAATCGAATGACATGAATCATTCGGAAATCGGTATTATTCCTTCGGATTGTACGGTTTCTTAATAGAAGGCTGCCATAAGTTCCTTCAATAAGTTGATAGTCCCTTTTCAGGTCGATACTCGTGAAATCTAAAGAGAGCGAAAAATCTGACCAAAAAAGTAGTTCACCAGAAGGGTTTAGAATGAAAAATGGATGCTTATGTAAAGGATTGCTTACTTTAAAAAAACTCAGTGTATCCTCGTTTCTTACATCCACGAGGATCTGAATGAAATCTTCATCAAACTCCCGATCTACTGCCTGAATTCTATCCTGAAGATCTTTGAGATAGGTCTCTTGGTTGCTTTTTTGAAAAAAAAAGAAATTGAGGATAAGAACAACAAAAAGAGAAAGCACGCTGATTAGAATTACCAGCCTTCGGATTTCATAACTCATTTCCTTTCAAAATAAAAAAATCAAGGTCCCTAATTAAACTCCGAACTTTTAAAATTAGCGAAGTGATAATTTTGACTTTTTGTTTTTTGCTGCTCGATACCAGAAGAAACCTATGGTCCCTGCAATCAAATAGGGCATTAAAAAAAGATAGAGAATTCCATTATTTAGACCCGCACCGATAGATGTATCTCCATTGCTTACGTTATTTTCTACCGAGGCCCGACACATGGCGCACTGGGCAAAAGTAACGCTGTGGACTAGTAGTCCAAGTAATGAAAGAAAGGCAACTCTCGCAAAATTCTTCAATTTTCTTTTCATCTCTCAATTATATAATATGTTAATGAGTGTAATAAGGAGAGATCATCAAATAAACAATCACTCCTGTCACTGTGACATAAAGCCAAATCGGATAAGCAAATCTAACTATTTTCCTATGCTTTGCTCGTTGATTGGTAAGTGCATAGTAATAAGCAAAAAGAATAGGAAAAAGTGCCACGGCCGCCAATATAATATGGGTGATTAAAATTGTAAAATAAATAGGCCTGATAATTCCAATTCCTCCGAATGTCGTACTCTCCGCCGCTGCATGATAGATTACATAGAAAATCAGGAAGATTGCTCCAAGCACAAGGGCAATTGTCATGGAAGCTTTGTGATAGGCAATTTTCTTATTTTTGATAAATACTAAGCCAGCCACCAGAGCAAAAGTCGCAGCTGTATTAATAATCGCATTCAAATGAGGAAGAAAGTAAACCAAGTCAGATCCTAGTTCCAATTTTGTAGGCATAAAAATTAAAACTGCGACAACCAGTGGAATAATGACTGAAATAGCAATTATCCACGCTTTTAATTTTTGCTCAGATTGAATAAGCATGACTTTACTTGTTCCCATATAATAACACTTTAGCTTCTAGCATTAATAAGTCTACATCCTCACGATTTGTTCCAGAATAGTAACCTCTAATCCTACCTTCCTGGTCAATTAAAACAAATTTGTCACTATGTGCAAAATCGTCCGGAACTCCCATGCCATCTAGTGTAGGCAAAATGAACCCACATTTAGCTAGTTGATAAATTTCGTCCTTATCTCCTGTTAGAAAATCCCACTTGCCGGCACTTGCATTATACTTATCGGCATAATCTTGAAGAATTTCCGAGGTATCATAAGTAGGGTCTATACTGATCGATAAGATCTGCAAACTTGGTTCCTCCCGAAACATATCGTTGACTCGCTCTAATTCCGAAGACATGACCGGACAGATAGATGGACAAGAAGTAAAGAAAAAGTCTACCACTGTAACTTTACCTTTCATATCCTTGCTCCCTACAGCTTCACTTTTTTGATTGACAAAAGTGAAGTCAGGAATATAGTGCTGAGTGGTATCTGCTACTGGGCATTCCTGGAATGGGTTGTCTACTCCCTGTTCAAAAAAGATAGGAATGTCATAGGTGTTATTCCCAAAGCTTTTCAAAAACATAAATATCAATACCGGTACCAACAAGATACAGATTAGCACAAACCCTTGTAATATTCGAATTCCTTTCATTAATTTCTATAAACAAAAAAAGTTGAAGTGTCGTAACACAACCCTATTTTTTTTACCAGCGCACTAGAAATATATCAGTACCTTCTTTCATCAATGCAATGACTAACCATACCAAGAAAATTAGGGGTATAATGATCGAATAGAATAGGGGTTTAGCCTCTTCACCCAAGTGCATAAATTCCATCATAATATATTTTGCTTTCCAAACTGTCAATACAATGAAGAGGATATAAAGTAAAAGTCCACGATCCATTGTGAAAGCCATAATAAATTCTACGACAGTGATTGCCAACAGTATTGCAGCAGTTTTCCAGATTTTTTTAATCTTATCGTTGTCTTTAGGTGTAACCACCAATGTTGATTT
>JBDNIP010000121.1:0-1819 GCA_041688245.1 Algoriphagus sp. | reverse complement strand
ATGGAGCTTATAAAGTATCTCAGGGAATGCTGGATGAATTCGGTCCAAATCGGATTTACGATACCCCGATTTCTGAATTAGGGTTTGCGGGGTTAGGAGTAGGAGCAGCAATGAATGGTCTAAAGCCGATCATTGAATTTATGACTTTCAACTTCTCCTTAGTAGCAATCGATCAGATCATCAATTCATCTGCTAAAATGCTAGCCATGTCAGGTGGAGCGTATAGTGTGCCAATTGTATTCAGAGGTCCAACGGGAAATGCCGGTCAATTGGGAGCTACCCACTCTTCAAACTTTGAAAACTGGTTTGCAAATACACCCGGTCTAAAGGTCATAGTCCCTTCTACCCCTTACGATGCAAAAGGTTTGATGAAAGCAGCAATACGCGATCCGGATCCAGTAATCTTTATGGAGTCTGAGGTCATGTATAATGATAAGGGCGAAGTTCCTGAAGGCGAATACCTACTTCCCATCGGTGTAGCAGACATCAAGCGAAAAGGAAAAGATGTAACTGTAATTTCATTTGGCAAAATGGTGAAAGTTGCGCTGGAAGCTGCCGAGGAAATGGCTAAGGAAGGAATTGACTGCGAGGTTATCGATCTTCGTACCGTTCGACCTATTGATTATGCCACTTGCCTAGAATCTGTAAAGAAAACCAATCGTGCAGTAATCGTGGAGGAAGCCAATCCAATTGCTGGAATCTCCTCAGAACTTACGTATCATTTCCAGCGCTATGCATTTGACTACTTAGATGCCCCTGTAATCAGGGTTAACTCTATGGATATTCCGTTGAGTTATTCAGCAAGTTACATTGATGTGACGCTACCAAATGTGAAACGTACCATCGACGCAATCAAGAAAGTAACCTATAAGTAACTAAGCAAAAATACTGGTTTATTAACAAAAAGCCCGCTTTTATCTAAAGAGCGGGCTTTTTGTTGAAAAATCTTATCTATCAAATTATCATCTTTAAAAACGTTAGTTACAGCTGAGGAACTTAACTGGGCATTTGGACTAATCCTAATTGTTTTGTCCGCCTCCAGCGGGAGCTCCCTCTTTCAAGTCATCATTATTAATTGACTTTCTTTTTCGAGGTCTTCCCTGATCCATGCTAAGTTTTCCAATTCGATAGCTGAAGTTCACTTTGAAATTCATATTCTGGATCGCAGAGGTGCTGTTCTGAATAATCGTAGGCGTGATGATTTTATTACGGATGATGAATTCTTTTGCCAAGAAGTTTTCTACTCCAAATCCAACACTTCCTCGCTTCTCAGCAAACTGCTTGTTTAAACTCAAACCATAGGCTGCAAAGCCTCCAGAACTTCCTTGTAATTCAACTCTTCTACCTCTGGCATATGTGAACAATTGCAGCTGCCAGTTTTTAGGAAGTGTGTAGTTACCAAACATTCTACCGCTGATTACAAAACCTTCATTTTGCGCAGCAAGCAATGGGTCAGATAATCCATTATCCAAAATAGCATAGTAGGTATCGAAGCCACCATTGAATGAAAGCTTGTTGCTCGCGTTGATATTGAAGAATACGCTTCCGCCGATCGCCTGCTCTCTACCGATATTCTCAAACGTTGTAAAAATTACTCCATCATCTTGGATAGTCCGCACAGACTGAATCGAGCCAGTGGTATTTCTATAGAAAGAGGTGAAATTTATCACCATTCCTTTAACAAAGGTGCTGTAACCTACCTCGTAGTTATCTGTCAACTCTGGATCCAATGTAGGATTACCCTGAGAAATCTGAAGTGGGTTGGAAGCCTCGATATTCGGATTCAAGAATCGTAGTGATGGTCTTGAGATTCTTCTGT
>JBDNIP010000821.1:0-2176 GCA_041688245.1 Algoriphagus sp. | reverse complement strand
TGGCAAGTTTTACCAGCTGGGCACAAGAAAGTCTCAGTAGAAAAGTGCTCGATGCACAAACGAATGAACCGCTTATTGGAGCAGCTATATTGACTGACAAGTCTGGAAGAGGAACTGTCACTGACCAGAATGGGGTATTTACGCTGAATAAATTACCTGCTGAAATCATAATCCTTAAAGTCTCTTACTTGGGTTACGAATCCCTTGAGCAGGAATTCAAACTTCCTTATTCTGGGGAATTGATCTTAAGGCTCAACTCCAAAGACATCCTCACAGAGGAATTCATCGTCTCGGCTACTCGCGCTTCTGAGAGCACGCCAACGACATTTTCTACGGTGACAAAGGAAGAAATTGCCAAACGAAATCTCGGTCAGGATATCCCAATTCTTCTCAATTTCACCCCATCGGTGGTTTCTCATTCCGATGCAGGTGGCGGAGTCGGCTATACGGGACTACGAATCCGCGGCACTGACCAAACCCGAATCAATGCAACAGTCAATGGGATTCCACTTAACGATGCCGAGTCACATGGCGTCTTTTGGGTGAATATGTCTGATTTTGCTTCCTCAGTGGAAAATATCCAAATCCAACGTGGAGTCGGTACTTCGACCAATGGCGCAGCAGCTTTTGGCGCAAGCCTCAACTTCCAGACGGATACCCGACGGGATGAGGCCTACGCAGAAGTGGGAAGTGGTTTTGGATCTTTCAACACCTTTCGTAACAGCGTAAAAGCCGGAACAGGACTTCTCAATAATCGCTTTGCCGTGGATGCTCGTCTTTCCAAAATCACCTCAGATGGCTTTGTGGATCGTGCATTTTCTGACTTGAAAAGCTTCTTTGTGTCCGCTGGATACTATGGCAAAAACGCGGTGATCAAATTCAATGTATTTTCCGGTCAGGAACAAACTTATCAAAGCTGGAACGGCCTACCCGAGTCAAAATTGAAAACAAATCGTACGGATAATTTCTATACCTACGATAATGAAACTGACAACTACCAGCAAGATCATTACCAGCTAATTTATACCGGGAAAGTGGGTTCCAACTGGAAGACCAATATGGCACTCCACTACACTTACGGTCGAGGCTATTACGAGCAATTTCGGGAAAACGATCGGTTTTCAAATTATGGACTGCCGAATGTGGTGATCGGCGGAGAGATCATTTCCCGAACAGATATCATCCGAAGAAGATGGCTGGATAATGATTTCTTTGGATTTGTAGGTTCGGTGAATTACATCTCAGATAACGGAAAACTAGATTTCATCTTAGGCGGTGGTGCCAATCGTTACGATGGAGATCACTATGGAGAAATAATCTGGGCGCGAGTTGCCGGTGAGACCACTATTCGAGATCGCTACTACGACAACAATGCTGTAAAAGATGACCGAAATATCTACGCTAAAGCGACCTATGAAATCTCGCCAGGGTTAAATCTATTTGGAGATCTTCAAGTACGGGGCATTGACTACTCTTTCTTTGGAGTCAATGATGACCGGCGGATAGTAGATGGTCAGGAATCCTATACCTTCTTCAATCCAAAGTTTGGGTTTAGTTATGAGAAAGCAGGCAAAACTTGGTATGCAAGCTATGCTGTGGCAAATCGGGAGCCTACTCGATCGGACTTTACAGATAACCCAATCACAGAGGTGCCAAGACCGGAGCGCTTGAATAATATCGAGGCCGGTGTCCGTGCCAAGGCTGGAAAATTCAGGTACAATGCCAACTTCTATTATATGGACTACAAAGATCAATTGATCTTGACTGGTCAGATCAATGATGTCGGAGCCTATATTCGAGAAAACGTAGCAAATTCTTATCGGGCTGGAATTGAGCTGGATGGAGCTTTTCAAGCTTCGGAAAAATGGACTTTGGGAGGAAATATAGCGTTCAGTCAGAATAAGATTGCCGAATTCACCGAGTACATCGATGATTACAGTGTTACGGATTTTGTGCAGGAAGCAATCAGCTACACGGATACTGATATAGCTTTTTCACCTAATGTAGTCGGATCGGCTATTATCGAATTCAAGCCTGTAAAAAATCTCTCATTGAACTGGATGAGCAAATATGTAGGTAAGCAGTACTTGGACAATACGGCCAATGATGCGCGCTCACTCGATGCTTTTTTCACCAATGACATCCGGATCAGCTATAAAATGCAACCTCGTTTCTT
>JBDNIP010000120.1:0-2258 GCA_041688245.1 Algoriphagus sp. | reverse complement strand
TTCGAAATTCAATTGTCAACAGAAGAGTCGCTGAAAATAGATGAGGTGAGTCTATTACTATTGCAATATCCAAGTTGGATGATAGAGCGCAAAACTTCCTGTCGAAAGTGAATAACTGGAATAAAAGACCTGGGCTCAATCTTTAGCTTAGCTCTTTTTTTGTTAATTAATCCAGTATGGCGAGGCAAGAATTCAGAAGTCAATTCATTCAGAAGTCAAAATAAGCTGTGTTTATTGTTTCGAATAGAAATCTTGAGCGAAGCTATTCTTTCGAGAATTACCGTCTTAGCTTCTTGTGTCGATCTCATCCCTTCCACTCAGGCTGATACTTTCTTTTCTATCCAAAAATGATTTTTGAATGTTACTAGTGACTTAACATTAGCTTCATCAAAATTATAGCAATAGGTGTTTCAAATTAATTTCTGAAAAAATAGCTGACTGTAGCTCGGAACAAATGAGCTTTCTCTTTGAGATTATGTTCAAAAATCAAGACACCGACTGCTCCGATATGAGTTTCATTGCCCAAAAGAGTTAAACCCCCTATGCTGGTCAACTTACTGATTTGAAAGGTATAAATAACTGATTATTATCGTACTATAATAAATCATTCCGCTGTGTACTTTCTTTTGATGCGTAGCAAAATAAAAGCTTCTTCCACATTTGTATCGGAATTAGGCAAAGGGATCATACTTTCTGAACTTTCAAACAAGGCCTTATTTACATATTTCAATGGTTGTTGTATTGTTGAATAACTAAGCTTTCCAGTAATCAGACCAGTCTCAGACGCCTGATCCCTTTGGGCAAACGATTCCAAAGGATTAAAAATGAACAGGAAAAAAACTAAAACTATTGAAAGTGAAATTGATGATTGATTGTTGCTGGAATTATTTGAATACATTTTGACTTCGTTTTTACTAGTCTTTGTTGAACCTTTGTCTTTATTCATTAAACAGAAAATAAGTAATTAATCTAGTTGTTTCCAATCTTTGACTCTAATCAGAGAAATACAGAGTTTTTATTTTTCACACAGTAATCATAGATTTCTAAGAGATTTTTTTGATCCACAGAATTACATAATCAGTGTTTATAATAATTTGTTTTTCAGTTATTTGTGTCAGATTTGGACTTCTTATTTTAGTGCGGGTCGAGCAAATAGAGAATTGGTTCTATGAAAAAAAGTTGATTTTAGTTTTTATTGTTTTGCAATCAAGTAATAAATAATAGTCCCGCTTGAGCCATCAGCTGTTGCATAGTATGGAAATTTCTAATTTTTGTAGGTATTCAGACCCACTTCAAAAGCAATTTCCATCAACTTAGCACATCAAGTCAAAGCTTTCTAAGAATTTACTGTAACTCAATTGTACGATTTATTAAAGTTGCGAAGCCAGGTGTTTGTTGCAGCGTAACACTGTGTGTTGTTAGATCTAGATGACAAGGGTCAGCAGTGTTACCAGGTCCTATTCTATTTAGATGATTTGCTTACCTGTGGTAGGTTAGTTTCTGCTGGATTCTCCTGTCGTGAAATAGCAATTGGCAGAGTGACTACATCGCTATCGGTAACAGGAGGGGGGCTGGGTAAAGTAGTGATGGAGCTATCCATCGAATGTTGTAAGAGATTTTTTCGGTTAGGGAATATCGTTTAGGTACTCAAACCTATGCAAAATGTTCTTATACTTCTTCAGGTTTTGTCGCCGATGGTGCGACATATGATGAGAGCAGAATTGAGCATATTGAGCTGGTGAAGTAGAGTTAAAGGCCTATCATTTTTTCAGCATTGCGGATAAAAGCTTCCAAATTGATGGATTTTTAGCCAGCCCTAGACTCTGTATTATGAATATTGAAAACAGTGTAAGTCAGATATTTTTTCAAGAATAATGAACAAAAATTTATTTTAAAAGTTCGGATATCAATAACCAACAGAAAAGTTCCTTAATTTAATTATAAAGTTGATTTTTTATGAAGAGTGCAATCACCAAATAATTTTTGACTAACCCCTTGATGTGCTGGGATATCTGTAATCCAATTTACAATACGTCAGGCAAGCGATCTGCTGATATCGAAGCCCTAAACAATATTTCTGTATTGAATAGTTGGGATGTTGACTTTATAAAAGAATTATCAATCAATTATCAGACGCTTATATTAACAGATTTGGAGCAGACAATTCTATGGGTAAATGAAGGGTTTCAACCAATGACGGGGTATGATCCTGAATACGCCATTGGAAAGAAGCCAGCATTCCTTCAGGGTCCAAATAC
>JBDNIP010000820.1:0-1726 GCA_041688245.1 Algoriphagus sp. | reverse complement strand
TCTGTATGATGGCAAACAAGTGATCAGAGCAGGTTTGGAGGATCATTTTTGTGGTAAACTCATGGGTCTACCGATGGGCTGCGACATTTGCTACACCAATCACATTAATGCCGATCAGGATGATATGGACAATCTCCTTACCCTACTTGGAGTAGCAGGTTGTAATTTCATTATGGGAGTTCCAGGTGCCGATGATGTAATGCTCAATTATCAAAGCACTTCATTTCACGATCAGCTGTATATCCGTCAAGTCCTGAGTCTCAAAAGAGCACCTGAGTTTGACGAGTGGCTGGTAAAAATGAATTTATCAGATCAATCCGGAAAAATGCTTGAGGTAAGTCCACGAAATAAACTGTTGGAACTATGAGCGGTAGTTCCAATACCTGGGAAAAGTTAAAAGAATTTACGGATGCCAGAATCGCTTTGGGGAGAACAGGCGGCAGTCTCAAAACGTCGGAACTGTTAGGTTTTAGAAAAGATCATGCACTGGCAAAAGATGCCGTTTGGACTGAGCTAGACCTTCCTTTGTTGCAAAATAAGCTAGAGAAGTTGAGCCTGCCATACCTTGTTTTGAGTAGTGAAGCGCAAGATCGGGAAACCTACATCAAGCGTCCAGACTTCGGAAGGAGACTTAGTCAGGAGTCTGTTACCGAGATAAAAAATTCAAATCCTCAACCCTCAGATATCTCCATTCTCATCACCGATGGTCTATCTGCAAATGCCATTTCAAGCCATGCAATCAACTTCCTGGAGGAATTTCTACCGCTGATCAACCAATTTTCTTTGGGACCCATCTGCCTGATCAAGCAAGGAAGAGTTGCGATCAGTGATCCGGTTGGAGAATTATTTTCCAGTGAAATTTCAATTATTCTGATCGGGGAAAGACCTGGTTTGAGTGCGCCCAATAGCATGGGAATCTACTTGACATATCACCCAAAAGCTGGGAATACAGACGAAAAAAGAAACTGTATTTCCAATGTTCGAGTTGGAGGATTACCCTCTGCCTATGCAGCAGGTAAACTCGCTTTTTTGACCTCAGAGGCGCTTCGTTTAAAATTATCAGGTGTTGATTTGAAAGACACTTTTGACTCCCAACTTTTAAGAAATGACTTCGAAAAACAATGAATTAGAACGTACTCTTGGGCCTTTCATGCTTTGGGGTTTAGGTGTAGGTTATGTGATTTCGGGCATGTATTTCGGCTGGAATCTGGGACTTGCCGAAGGCGGGACACTTGGATTGGCTGTAGCTACATTTTTTATCATCATCATGTATGTGACCTTCACCTTCAGCTATACCGAGATGGCCTGCGCTATTCCCAAAGCCGGAGGCGCATTTGATTATGCGCGATTGGGATTGGGAAAAAACTGGGGTTTTCTGGCCGGAATGGCACAAAGTATAGAATTCATTTTTGCCCCACCAGCAATCGCAGCGGCCATTGGAGCGTACTTCAATGTGTTTTTCCCTGAGATCAGCGTTGTAGTCATCGCCATTTCAGCCTACCTGATCTTCACGGCAATCAATATCTCAGGAGTAAAATTTGCAGCCTATTTTGAATTGGTCATCACGATAATCGCAGTTTTGGAGCTGCTGCTTTTCTCCGGAGTGAGCTTTACCGTATTTGAGTTCAAAAACTTAACCACCAATGCCTTGCCCAACGGTTGGGGTGGAGCTTTTGCAGCGATCCCATTTGCAATCTGGTTTTTCTTGGCCATCGAGGGCGTTGCT
>JBDNIP010000819.1:0-1419 GCA_041688245.1 Algoriphagus sp. | reverse complement strand
GGCGATGTGATGAACTTTGGGACTTTCGTAGATCGAGAAGGCCACTGGATCGATACGGTTCATTTCCCTCCTGTCGTGAAAAAATACCCCTTCAAAGGTCGGGCAATCTACCTGATCGAGGGCAAAGTCACCGCCGAGTTTAACTTCTACAGCGTCGAAACTACCAAATGCGCGCGGCTGGAGTATTGGAATGGAGGGGTTTAGAGTTTAAAATGGGGAATTGAAAATGAATCAATCGGAAGTCAGATGAAGTCTCCAAACCGGAAGGTTCGATCAGGTCTGAATGCTGTTAGTCAATTTTTTAGCTTATAGACTACTGAATATTTCATTCCTACAGAATTTCTTCCAGATTCGATCACTTCCTCTGGTTTACGACCATCAGCATAAAGTAGATAGGTGGATTCTTCGATCTTTCCGCCTACAAAAGTGATATTGAAAGTATGAGCTGCTTCAGGATTCACATTTTCAATAAACTTGAGTCCTAGGTAGATTCGCTCTTTGGAACTCATATCTATGTTTTTTAAAGATAAATCAATGTAAAGTCGATTTCCTAGTTTTGCGGTGACTAGATATCTTTCAGGATAATCCGCATAGCTCGCACTCGGATACCCGTTCTCTTCTCGGGATATCACGGGCTGTACATAAAAACCTGATGAATCCGCTGCCCAATCGTAATTGAAATACAATTCTAGTCCCTCAAGCTCAATCGTTGAATCTGCTGGATTGGTAAAACCCATCACCAAGGCTACTTTACCCCTGACCCCGGGACCTGATACGCTTGCTTGATTTTCTCTGTACTTTTTAGAGAAGTTGGAATAAACCTTGATCTGATCGCTAGGAATAATGTCTACAGAATCTAGCTCGATCACTCGACTATCCTGAGCCCAGGTGGCAGTAGTCAAGGATAAAATGAGTAAAAATAAAACTAATAATTTCATGTTTGCAAATAATAGGGAAAGGGGTTGATCTACCAACCATTCTAAATTAGGATTATTCTTTTCAACATTCTATGCTATCTATTTGGACACTTGTTCCGACATTAATCCAGAAAAACCGCTGTTTACATATTGTTCGAGTAGTGACGCATGAATCGCCTCCACCTGAAGTCACTGTGTAACATTTCTTTCCAAACATTTTAGCGTCAGCAGTTGTAGGAGCAAAAAACACTCCCGCAAATACAAGGACAATGATGCCCTTCTCAAATTTAGTAAGTTTCATAATTTGATTATCCGCTACTTTGCCAGTCAGTAGAAGAGGCAAGAATATAATTGGCGCACAATCCACAATTGGGCGTTTCGGTCTTCCCTGCCTACCGGCAGGCGGGCATTTTCGGTGCCAAAAAGCGAAGAAAATAAGGCTGCTAATATCATTGCGGATATACATATTGAAAAATCAATTTTTCCCAGCTTCAGAGAAGCG
>JBDNIP010000818.1:0-8019 GCA_041688245.1 Algoriphagus sp. | reverse complement strand
CTCCAATTCGGTAGATTGAAAATACCCGAATCGCATTTCGAGTAGGAAGGTAATTATTTCGATAGAATGCGATCAGCAAGAATGAAGAGATTCCCAAAACTTCCCATCCAATAAATAAGGTTTCAAAATTTCCCGCCAGTACGGTAATATTGAACCCTAAATAAAAGAAGAGAATGGTGTTGAAAAATCGCTTGTATCCTGGCTCACGGTGCAGGTAATACCTGCTGTAGAAGGTGATCAAAAAAGTGAGTAAGGCTCCAACTGCAACATAAACTGCTCCTACCCGATCAAAGAAAAAGTCAATCAGAAATTCGAAATTTGGATTTCGATATAAGACAAATTCTTTCACATTCACCGCACCAAAACCCTCAAGTCCCCACACTACCAACAATACCAGAATGCTGACCAAATTAAGACCAGCTGTGTAGAATGCTACTTTTGACAGTAGATTTTCCCGGCTTTCAGGGATAATCAAACTCAATACAAAACCAATGAGTGGTATCCCAATCATCAGTTGAATCCAAAATGTTATTTCCATTAGATTGAATCGATTAAGTAAACAGGCATATTTCCAGCTTCGTCTTTCAGTTTGTCCTGAAGATGATCGATGTGCTCGATATTACTCAATGGCTTGTAGTTCACAAACTCGCCATCTTTATATTGGAGAAACTGCCTGGTTTCAGGTTGAATGACAACGAAGTGAACCCAATAATTTTTTACCCATTCATAGGTAGATGGATTAGCCAAGAAGACTTCCATCAGCACTTCAGGAAAGTGCTCTACTATCAGCATTAAGCGTATTGGGTCGTGGATTTCGACCATTTGGTATGGCAGTCCAGTTCTTAGGTCCCCGTCTGCACCATTTGCTACACCGATTAGTCCCACTACATTATGAGGTAATTTGGTACCAGCACCCAGCCGGTCGTTATCCATTTTGGAGAAATAGTATTCCAGATTGATGCCACCACAGACTGGCGCCGCAGCACCGAGTATCTTTGTCAATACTTTTCCATCTGGATCTTTCCGATAATCATAGGAATTCAGGAATGCGCGGCGATCTAAGAATAGTCCTTTGATCGTAGACTTTCGTGAGACGATACAGAGACTATTCGTCGCGTGATTGTATTCAGGTCTTGGCTCGAAAAGTGAGAAGGCTCGCTTTCTAACTGCTTCATGAATTGAACTGACAGATTGACCTTTCGAAAGTGTGGCGAATCTTCTGGACCGTTCCATCGAATTGGAATCCAATGCTTTAATGAAGAGCCCTGTATTTTTCTGATGCAAGAGCAAGTTTGATTCTGATAAAATCTCAAGATCATAGTATTCTATCTCATCCTTGGTCGTATCGTGTAGTGCTCCTACAAATTGGGATGTCGTAGGAATGTCGATTCCACGTGAAGCTAAAATTGCCCGAACCCGAGAATCATTGGCCATGTGAGCTGCCACTCGAGCATTCACCGATCCTGGTCTACCACAGCATGCGCCACAATCGTAACCTGCATAATGTGTATTGTTGATACTGGAAGCTCCGTGACCAACGAGGCATACCAAAGGAGAAAATCCTAAAATCAAGCCGATGGAGCGAAGCAAACTTTCGATTCGGTCTGCCATTTCCTCGATTTTAAAACCGATTTGAAGTTCGCCCTCAAATTCTCCTTTATGCTCAATCGTCAATGATCCATTGGGATCCATATGCTTAAAGGAAGATACTTCCAACGCTGAGCTGGATGGGCTGAAGATATTTTTGACCAAATTCAAAGCTGACCAAAACCCAATCGTCTGTGCACTAACCCATCCTCTTACTAAGGAATGACTGTTTTGATTGAAATGAATGTCCTTTGGGAGCTTTTTATGAGAAGCTGTTTCCTTGATTAGGTATTTGGGGAAGACTGGAGCTGGGCATACTTTGGTGTGGAATTTCCCAAACTCAGGTTGGAAATAGAACTCTACGCTAAAGAATCCCGGTGTACCAAAAGTGGCACAAGCTGGATCGATGAATTCCAAATACCTTCGAATCGAACATTCTCGATCATCAATACAAAACATTGCCTGGAAGCTTGGGATTACTTCTGACTCAGGCACTGGTTTCACATAGCTGATACCTGCTAAAACTTCATCGTAATAGCTCCATTCGTAAGCTTCCTGGAAACATTGCAAGATTAGATCCTGCTGACCCAACAGACTATTTTCGAACAACTTAGAAGTCTGATGTGGAAAACGAATACCGATTGGAATCCAATTTTCTCCAAACTTTTGATCTAGCGCATCGATTTCCAAAAGACATTCAAAGATCAACAAATCTTCAAATTTAATCGGTCTCTGATCTAAAAGTGTGCTAGGTTGATCTTCCAAAACAGCGACCATTCCCGACCAACCCGGATGGGCAAACTGCTGATCAAAAAGGTACCAACCGTATGCCTCTTCACTTCCAACCAAGATTTCCAATAGTTGTGTTAGGGTAAGCATTGGATTCTCAATCAGTTTTTTAGCTCTTTTTCCTTTGAAGATGGAAGAATAACTAGCCTTATTGATTTTTCGAATTGCATCCAGAAAACCTGTGGAGTCTACTGGAAAAGACCAGATGGAAATCCCCTGATCTAGGTAAGCTGCCAATAGTCTAAATAGAAATGGATGGATGCTCTTATCCAAATTAGTATGATAGTCCACTTTCCAATGGGCTCTAAATGAGCCAACCTTTGGATAAATTTGTTGTATGACGGGAGAATCGAGGATTTTCACAGCCCAATGCACCGCTTCTTTTTCACCAAAGTGATTTTGAAGGACTTGCTGTAGAATTTCGCTTTTGATTTTACCCTCCTTATAGAGAGACTTGTATTCGTCGATGGACAGATAACCTTTAAAGCCAAACTGTGTATTGGCTTGTTTCAGTGCCTGATGAAATGGTAAGTGTTGAAAGGCATGAAGCGTGTTATGATGGACGAAGTCCTTCAAAGGTGCTTGGCTAGGAAGATAATGCTTTATTTCATGCAGGATCTCACCCAAGTCATAAGCATGCGAGTACTTAGATTGATTCATGATTTTTTGCTCAGATAGTGAGAATAGAGCTTCTAAAGAAGCGACAAAAAGATCAACTCAAAGGTTGATTTGAGGACTTGATAGCCCTAGATTGAAAAAAATTCTGACTTCCAGCAGTCGAAAAGATCGTAGAGATGAATTCCGTCCTTTTTGGCTTTTGTGGAGAAAAATGAAGCTTGCCAGTCCGTATAATCTTTGTTGGAAATGGAAAATATGGCGGTTTCTACAAAAAATTGTAATGGAAGATGCTCAGACTCATTTTTTTCTTCTTTTTCTTCCTCTTCAATCAAAAGAAATTCAATTTGAAAATCTTCTGAAATTAATTGATCAAGTTGGCTCTCATTGATTTCAGAAAAAATTTGGCTCTCAGTACTGTCAAATTTGAACTCCAGTGTATTATTTGACTCAAATTCCGGAAAGAAAATTGCATTTAAAACAAATAATAATACACTAAACAATGATTGCATCTTTTTAAAACAAAAACAAATATAAATATTTTTTCAAACCTTAAGCAACAATAAACTCTTTTTAACAGTATTACATTATTTAGCCATTATTTAAAAAAAAACTGAATGAAGGCCTTATTATTGATTATTTAATGGAGCCAAATTTTGTTTAATGTAGGCGATTTATAAAAAAATCAACGTTGTTCTTCAGATCATTGAGATGATTTAATCAATTTTATGATTGTCCGCAATTATGCCACTAACCTAATTTTATTTGCTCAACTGGAAGGCAGGCCCGCCACAGCGAGGCAGGCACATGGCGTTCCGATAGCCATCGTAAGAAGTACCAGTAATGCTTTGTTTACCATATAGTAAGCTGCTTTTTGATTTTTACTGGAATAATTGCGGATATACATATAGTAGTTATTTGCTTGAAATTTTAAGCCCAATGAATAGATTACAATTTTTAAATCATGGCATTTGCACCTTATTGCCAGAAGGTAGGAGCAATCAGCGTATGATTTGCGTAAAATCAATGATCGGACATTTTGCTCTTCAGTCTTGATGGCGAAGAAAGGATGGGTACTGACATAATTTTCAAACAATCTATCTTATTACCATCACACTTATAACCTAATTGCTAGCTATGAAAACTCTTGGAATATTCTTATTCAAAAATATGGAAGTGCTTGATTTTGCAGGACCTTTTGAAGTATTTTCTGTTGCTTCCCAAATAAAAGAATACCAAGACTATAGCGTTATTACTTTTTCGGAAGACGGATTTAAAATAAGCGCTGTAAACGGACTTTCCGTAAACCCTGAGTTTTCGATTGACAATTTACCTGAACTAGATTTCCTTGTAATTCCCGGAGGTGATGGTACCAAGCAAGTCGTGGAAAATCATAGTGTAATCAAAAAACTTAAGGACTTAATTGATTTAAGTAAATGGACAATGACCGTCTGCTCAGGCTCTCGTATTCTTGCTGAGTTGGGACTTTTGGATGACAAACCTTTTTGCACCCATCATCTAGTCTATGAAAGTATTTCTTTGATTAGCCCGACCGCTATCTCCTGTCCTCAAAAGCGATTTGTTCAATCTGATGAACGGCTGTACACCGCAGCTGGAATCTCCGCAGGGATTGACTTATCCTTCTTTCTATTGGAAGCTACCTTTGGAAAAAAACTAGCTGAAGAAACAGCCAAGTACATGGAATACACAAATTATCCTCTGCCGGTATGATTGCAAAGACCTCAAATCCAACTACTATGGAGTTATTTTCTCACACTTTAGAACTGACATTGAAAGAGCCAATGCTGAAACAGCCAAACAAATGCTTCGTTTAGCAAGCGAGCAAAAAAGATCTCTCGGTCATGAGCGCGTTCATGATGGATTAAGAATAAGGATTAGCTATTGGAAGACACTCGAGGATCGTAAGAATTGGAAGCAGATCAGCGATTGTTTAATTGCTCAGCGCTTCGGGCGAGAATACTGGTACAAAGGCTTTAAGATTCGAATCTGTCTGGTAGAGCGAGATTATGAGCTTAAGATTTGGCAATTTTCCATGATCAAAAAGCGTATCCAACACTTATTCCTGCAAAGAGTGGCCAAAATATACCATTACCAAAAAAGGGAGTAATAGTGGCTCGAAAGAGAAACCCGCCATCTACAGGTTCAGAGCGATATCCCAAAATCATATTCCCGGTAATTCCATCTGCAAACGTTTGATCATTGCCACGGGCAAGGGTATTGGTTCTATTCGAAGCTAATAGATATGTAGCGCCCAAGCCAAGCTCAAAGTACTTGCCTCTCTTTCCCAACAAATAGTTCAAACCAAAGGGGAAAGTAGCTACTGAAGTACCACCCAATGCAAAATAAGAAGCACCTGCTTTGAATCCCAATCCATCCAGTCGATTTTCAAATCGCTGATCATAATTGAATGAATAACCAATTCCATTTCCCCCCAGCTCTAAGTAAACTGCCCTACTTTTAGTACGGACAAATTCATCAGGGTTAGTTTGAGATTGGGCAAAAAACGAAAAGCTTACTAGTAGTATTAGCGTAAAACTATATTTCATATAGGTAGATTTAGAATGCATAACCAAAACCAACTCCTGCAAAAAGGGGCCAGAATCCGTTATTATTGAAAATTGGATTCAAATTGATTTTCCACATGAAGCCACCGTCTATGGGAATTCTTCGATAGCCAAAGTTCATCGTACCCATGGCGGATGGAGAACCATCCACATCAAGGATAAAACTATAGTAAGTATTATCAAAGGCGAAAAAAGTGGCTCCTATCCCAACCTCAAAGAAATTAGTCCCTTTTCCATATAATCTGTTCAGCATGATCGGTGCTGAGAAGAATGATTCATTGGTAGTAGTGTATCCACCTAAACCTACTCGCATTCCCCATCCATCCTGCTTGGTAGGATCAAATCTGAAATCATAATTAAAGCTGTAAGGAAGACCTGCCCCTCCTAATTCCACATAGATAGCTTTTGTAGTCAAAGGGGTTTGATCGAATTGAGCAATCGCAGGAATGCTGAGAAGAAAAAGAATAATGGCTGGTAAAAGGTTTTTCATAGTATTTTTAAGAATAATTGCTAGGTGCACACCTATAATTCATGGTATAGCTACACTTATTTTGCTAAATTTTGATCAATTACACTCAATAAAACGAAGTTTCATAACCAAATCAAACTAATTACCAGATGCTAAACTTTAAATCATTGATTTTTAGTCCGAAAAAACTTCAGGCTACCCTCTTGCTATCGCTCAGCTACATGGCACTTTTAGTTTTGGGTGCTTGTATAGAAAATGTTGATTCGGATCCTTTTGGCGAATGCGCCAAAGTCGGCCAGAAATCCAATCTGAAAGATTTCGAAGTCTTATACCAACCTTATAAAAACGAAAAGTACTCGACAGAAGCAGATGAGGTGAATTTTAAGGATTTCAGATTTAATCTCAGTCTTACTATTGAGCAGATCAGTCAATCTTCTAGTACCTTTAATTTTCCTGGAAATGCCTATGCCCTGTTTTGTATGGCAATTTATGACCTCAGAAACGTATCCAACATTGCTATTATATTGGCTGCTCCTTACGAAGGAATTCAGACAGGAACTGATATTTCTTATTTATTTGAGGTTCAAAATGACATTCGCCTTTCAGCATTTAGAGATTTCTCCAAAATCTCAAGTTTTATTTCATTGACCCTTCAAAGAGCTCCTACTTCCAAAACTCAATTGAAAACGAAGACAATCGTATTCTTTAAGAACGGAACTCAAAAACTCGTAGAATCCACCTCTCCTACTTTACTGATTAATTAATCATGCTTAAAAGAATATTTCTAGGCCTTTTTGCCACTGCAATGATCTTAGTCATTGTCTATATGCTAGGACCTAAAGTAAGTACTCAAGAACTCACGGTAGCATTTCCCCCAGTCCCTACCCGACTAACTGAATTATTAACATACATAGCTACTCAAGAAGATAGTGTAAAAGGCTTAAAACAAGGTAATGAAGCGTATATCGTCTGGGCAGATAGCACAAACAAGAGTAAGACACCCTATTCGGTAGTCTACATCCACGGCTTCAGTGCTAGCCCAATGGAAGGAGATCCAGTTCATCGCTTTCTAGCTGAACACTTCGGGGCTAACCTGTTTGTAACCAGACTGCCTGAGCACGGAATCGACCGTGCAAATGGTATGGAGTACCTGAGTGCACAAGCGCTGGCTAATGCCGCCGGAGAAGCGTACCAGATAGGTAAAAGCCTTGGTGATGAAGTGATTATCATCGGAACTTCCATGGGTGGAGCCTTGAGTATTTTGCTGGCAAGTCAGCAGCCTGATATTAAGGCATTGGTGCTTTATTCACCCGCTATTCGAGATAAAGGGCAACGCTTGGAAGCATTTTTCTCGCCATGGAGTGAAAAACTGATGGAAATAA
The DNA here is from genome assembly GCA_041688245.1 of Algoriphagus sp. Lineage (GTDB taxonomy): Bacteria > Bacteroidota > Bacteroidia > Cytophagales > Cyclobacteriaceae > Algoriphagus. The sequence goes on along the minus strand of JBDNIP010000818.1, from coordinate 592 downwards.
CCTTGATGGAAAATAAAGTTCTCAATCAGAAGCGAACTGGTGAAAAGCTTGCCTATTGGTCGGAACAGATTCATATCAATGGCTATGAAAGCTTGGCCGTACTGATGTACAGCGAAATGAATAAGACCACTTTCCAAAAAGTTAAGCAACCAGTTTTTCTTGGCTATTTTTTCAAAAATGAGGCAGAACAAGATCCGGTTGTTTCAGTGCCCAAAATGCTTGAAATGTTTGATCAGTTGGGTACACCGGCCAATATAAAATTCAAAAAAGCCTTTCCAAAAGCTGGAGATCACGTAATCGCGAGTTCAGTGACTTCCAAAGACTGGGAGGGTGTTATGTTTTCTACAATTGACTTCTTGGAAAATACGGTTGGAATACCTTCCAAGGCCGAATATCAGGATCAAGTGAATTCAATTATCCGGGCAGAAAATAGTCTGGCTAATCCTAAAAACTAAAAAGGGTCAAGTAATAAAATTTGACCCTTTTACTTCAGTTAACTCTTTTTATTTAGGTTCTACCACGAATTTAATGGAAACGACACTTGATTATTTGATGGCAAGAATCTTTGGAGGATAGCATCCGGATGGCTGAG
>JBDNIP010000817.1:0-3208 GCA_041688245.1 Algoriphagus sp. | reverse complement strand
GGAAGTTCCAATTCTTATTGGCGTCAACTGGTTTGTTTTGGCCTATTGTACAGGAATTGTTTTCAGCAAAATATCAAACGATTATTATGCCGCCTTCCTTGGGGCTACAGCTATGACTGCGTTGGATTATATCATGGAGCCAGTTGCGGTGGTTCTGGATATGTGGTATTGGAAATTTGAAGTAATTCCGGCTTCAAATTTCGTTGGGTGGTTTGGAATTGCCTTTGTGATACATTTTATCTTCAGAAAAGCCAATTTCGAAAAGTCCAATCCACTAGCAGCCCTTCTATTAATCTCGATGATTTTATTTTTTGCAATCTTAAATTTCACCCTCGAAGTATAAAGATTTTTTAGGATTGCTAAACAAAACAGGAATAATCAAGAATATAACAAAAACCATTTCAAGAAGTTGTAAAAAAAGATGATTGTAGCTATTGGATTTATTGCGCTGGGTTTTGCATTGATGGAGTTATTTGGGTGGGCCATTCACAAGTATATCATGCATGGCCCACTTTGGACTATTCACAAGACGCATCATCAGCCATCCAAGACCTTCTTCGAGTTGAATGATTTCTTCTCGCTGTTATTCGGAAGCATTGCAGTTATATTGATTATCAAAGGAGTGGCCGATTTTGACTACCGCTTTTGGATGGGAGTCGGGATCAGTTTGTACGGTATGCTTTATTTCTTTCTTCATGATGTTTTGATTCATCGAAGAATGAAATGGTTCCAAAAGCCTAAAAATGGTTTTTTGAAAGGAATTTTCAGGGCACATCAAGCGCATCATCGCACAAACAAGAAGGAGGATGCGGTGTCATTTGGATTATTCGTAGTACCAAAAGAATATTTTAAAGAGAAGAATTTGTGAGCACATATTCAATAAAAGATCTAGAACAACTTTCCGGGATAAAAGCACACACACTTCGGATTTGGGAGCAACGCTATAATTTACTAAGTCCCAAGAGAACTGATACTAATATTCGATTTTACGATGATGATGATTTGAAATTAATCTTAAACGTAGCTTTGCTAAACGATAACGGCGTTAAGATTAGTAAAATCGCTTCGATGGATCGGGTCGAAATGAGAGATGAAGTGATGCGTTTGACTGAGCGCTCACTTACGCATGATGATCAAATTCATGCGTTAACCATCAGCATGATTGAAATGGATGAAGAGCGCTTTGATAAAATCCTTTCTTCCAATATAATTAAGCTTGGTTTTGAGCAGACCATGATGAATATTATTTATCCATTCATGTCTAAGATAGGCGTACTATGGCAAACAGGCGCGATTAATCCAGCCCAAGAGCATTTTATTTCCAACTTGGTGAGGCAGAAGTTGATAGCTGCTATAGATGGACAAGTGCACACGAATACTGGAAAAAAGTTTTTATTGTTCTTACCAGAGGGCGAGCTTCATGAAGTCTCGATACTGTTTGCCTCTTTTTTAATTAAAAACAAGGGACATAAGGTAGTCTATCTTGGTCAAAACACACCAATCGAAGATCTCAATCAGGTGTATAGTATACATAATCCAGATTTCCTGCTGACAGTGATTACAACATCTCCGTCATCTGAGATTGCAGAAGAGTACATCAATAATTTGGCAGATCGATTTTCAAAAGCAAAACTATTGGTAACAGGATATCAGGTAATTGGACAAGACTTTCGATTTCCTGCCAACGTCAGACAATTCAACTACATTCGAGATATTAAAGACTTCTTGGATGAGTTCAAAGTGGTTACGCAAGAGAAATAATCAGTGCGCTTTATATCCATTAGTAATTCTACCAACAAAAGATAATGACAAATAATATATTGTAAATATTAGTACTGCCAACACTTTGGTTATCATCAGTGCTTCGGTCAGTCAAGCAGAGGAAGTGAGTTTGCTTGTATAATTCCGGATAATTATCTTTTCCGTACGTGTATCCGAATTTGTATCCTATGAGGATAACGTGATTTAAGAAAATAACAAATACTGATATTTTTGGGAATTATTTCACCCCTCATTCTCCTAACCAAACTTATTTTTTACAATTAAGTAAGGAAACGATAAGCTTTCTCCCACAGATCCAGACAATTATATTTTTCGTAACATGTATATCCGCAATTGCACCAGTAAAAATCAAAAAGCAATTTAATATGTGGTAAACAACTAGCATTAATGGTACTTCGTCCGATGATTATCGGAATGTCATCGGCCTGCCTCGCCTTGGCGGGCCTGCCTCGCCTTGGCGGGCCTGCCTCGCCGTGGCGGGCCTGCCTGACAGTTGAGCAAAGAAAATTAGCTTAGTGGCATAATTGCAGATAATCCTATTTCAAATAAAGAAAATTTTCAGAAAGCGCCCTTTTTTGTTTTTAAAATTAAAAGTCACCTGGTAAGGTCCCAGAGCATACGTCAAATTTTTTGTTTAATCATGAGGCAAAAAAACTCAACAAAACATTTGGATACTGTTTAATGATTGCTAAATTTGATTAAACAAAAACCAGAAGCCATGACGACTCTAGAATTTAGCTACTCATTGAATCAATTATCAAGTACCCTCAAACCTTTTGCGTTAAAGTTAACTCGTGATATGGATGATGCCAACGATCTTTTACAAGATACAATGGTAAAAGCTTTCACAAATAAAGATAAGTTCACAGAAGGTACGAACCTGAAAGCTTGGCTTTATACGATTATGAAAAATACTTTTATCACCAATTACCAACGAATGATTAGAAGAGGTACATTTGTAGATACTACGGATAACCTTCACTACATCAATTCCAGCGGTTCATTAATTGAAAATGGTGTTTTCGGTAATTTTGCCATGGATGACATTAATGAAGCTATTGATAATTTGGATGATGTGTATAAAACTCCCTTTATGATGCATTTCAGAGGTTTCAAATATCATGAAATTGCGGACAAACTTCGAATTCCAATCGGAACTGTGAAAAACAGGATTCACATCGCTCGTAAGTTTTTGAAAGAAGATCTTATTGTTTACAAACATAATAATTGATTAAATGAGTAAAAAAAATGTAGTGGTTATTGGCTCTGGCTTCGCTGGATTGTCCGCAGCTACACATCTTTCAGCAGCTGGATATTTGGTGACCATTCTCGAAAAAAATGATTCCCCTGGTGGCAGAGCGAGAAAGTTCGAACATCAGGGATTTGTTTTTGATATGGGTCCAAGCTGGTATTGGATGCCAGATGT
>JBDNIP010000816.1:0-1381 GCA_041688245.1 Algoriphagus sp. | reverse complement strand
GGAGTCTGAGTCGATATTTCACGAGGTCTTTTTGAAAATCCTCAGAAAACGATGTGAACTTGAATCCGGTGATCGAGTCCGTGCCTATGTTTTTACAATCGCAAAGAATGAAGTCTTCGATTACTTCAAGTTACTCAGACGAGACCGGGAGCGATTGGAAAACTATTATACTACTCGAGCTCATGAACCTACGCCCGAAAGTTCAGAGCAGAAAGAAAATACTCTAGTCCGTCTAGCATGTGCCCTCGACACCTTGCCTTTTCAGCGAAAAAAAGTACTGGAGCTTTCCTACTATCAAGACAAATCCTATCAGGAGATCGCAGAAGAATTGGGTATCTCAAAAAATACTGTGAAAAACCATCTGATCAAAGCACGTGTCAATCTCAGGGATCGAATGGCTTAACCAGGTGATTAAGCTTAATTATTTGAATTGTACTTTCTAATTTTTAAATCCATTTTCCCAAAAACTCGCATCGCAATCAGATTGGAAAATAGCATACAGATCGATAATGCTCTCGCAGCGAAAAGCCAACCGGTGTTACTGGCGTAAAACTGGTGCAAAAATGCCTCTATGTAACCCATCTATGCTGAGATGTCCAATTGCATCATCATAATTCTTCCCAGATTCACAGGATTGAGTGAAACCATGACTAAGCTTGGTTTCTCCAGTGGATAATCAGTCAAGCTCCATATGAAATGAGGCACAAAGCCATCGTAAACCAAGTAGAAGTAAATTCAAAAATTCAAGCCTAATACCGATTGCCTTGGCTTTGTCTCGAATGACCACACTGGCCAAAAAAGCAAAACCTGCAAATACGGTACTGAGTACTACGCCCACTGCTAAAAGTATGATTACATTCTTATTGGCTCCCCGTAGAACCATCGGTACTATCAAACTCATCAAAATAGCTAAGCTCAGTATGCTGATAAAGATAAAAAGCTAACTAAGAAAAGACTGATACCGCTCAACTGACTGATTCAGATTATCCGATTATTTTGGATCAAGTAGCGAATGGAGTTTCCGTTCGTATGGAAATACTTTACCTTGTGTCCGATGATCGGGTTTAATGATTATTTCCTTAATTTTTAGTTGCTTATGTTCCAATCCATTATTTAGTTTACATTAATTTCACCAGACTTGAGCTGGTATTAAGCGAATTATCATTTATAAACTAACTATTTATAGTAATTTTATAATGCTAGCCAGTTGAAAAAAAAATCGCAAAATGATAATTCTTTTTTACTGGCGTCCGACAAAATTTCGTTTTTGGAAATTAATCGGCTTAGAAATGAGTATTTGGAAATTTCCCCGTACCTCCCTAGGTGATGTATCATTGATGGTTCAAAAGGGGGGTAGTTTTCAGAAAGGCGTTGAAATGTT
>JBDNIP010000815.1:0-2397 GCA_041688245.1 Algoriphagus sp. | reverse complement strand
GAAATCGGATACCGGAGCATAGCGCCATTGAATACGCGTATTGATGTTGAGATTGTCGATTTGATTATTGTACTGGACGAAGGTAGTCCAAAATAAATTTTTCGTGAAAGTCAAATCTATTCTAGGGCCCACAAGGAGTAGGTCTGCGTTGTTTTGCGGCTCGGGAAGTTCGATCTTATTGTAAGTGAAATTCATCGAAATATTTGCTGTGTATCCAAGACGAATACCCAACTGACTACGAATGCTGGCAATCGTCCCGGTAAAATACTCGCCTACTTCTGCGTTCAGCTCGATATTAAAGGCTTTTCTCGGATTGCTTTGGAAAGTCAGCTCAAAGGTATTATTGTAGTAATCAGTTCCTGCCAGTAGCGGCTCTCCACCTGTACGGGTAGGGTCAAAATCATTGAACAGATACACGTACTGATTATTCTGGCTGATGGAAAGTTGTGCCAGAGACTGGAAGCGTACCTGATATCCAAAATTCAAATCGCGGTCTGTCGTTCCCAACTCTTCATTGAAAAGCAACTCATACTCTATAGTGGGCCCATGTCTGTTGATCAGATTGGACTGGGGGAAGAAGCTATAGCCTATGTCTGGATTAAAACGCTTATAATTCACCCGTGGGCTAAAGCCAACTTCAGGGTTATAGCCTTCACCGATGTCGAGGTAGCTTACGCTCCAGTTCCAGTTCAAATCATTAAATAGTACAAAGGCATTGAATGTTCTTGGATTTATTCCTGCATCTTTTTCAAAAGTCCGATGATAAAATGCCTTCCCAGTCCACTTTCCATCTGCTGAGGCAAGATTGTATTCCAACCCAGCCAAGCGATTGGATTCGTTTGGGTCAAAGAGAACTTGAGATTCATCTATTGCAAGTGAAGCTCTATCCACGTAGATGAATCCGATATTTGATCGCTCAAAAACCTTTCTCTGAATAGCCACTACGCTAAAATTTTTTCCCGCAATCCCGGCATCTTCATCCGTTGCAGTTTGCATATTCATTAGACCTACGCGCCAGTCGTCGGTGACTTTACCAGAAAGTCTTGCACCGTATAGAATTTGATTTTGAATATTCTGACCTGTGTTTTCATCCCGATCAACCCCTATCCTTCTGGAAAAGAACGGACGCGCAAGAGGATGCCCAAAATCTGCAAAGAGGTCTCCATTTTCTAGAAAGAACTGTCTCCGTTCTGGAAAAAAGATCTCAAAACGATCCAGATTGGTTACCTGCTCATCTACTTCCACCTGAGAGAAATCCGGATTGATTGTCAAGTCCAAGTTTAAGGCCGGTCCAATTCCTATTTTGGCATCTCCACCAAAAGCTGGGGTAAGCGCCTCTTCGTTACCATCAAGGAAATTCTTCGACGTTCGCCCTGCCACGTAAGGAATCAGTGAAATATTGGCTGAGTTTTTCCGGATAGGCTCTTCGAAGACCAATTTTCTACTGAAAGCCAAAGAAATGATGGAGAAATTTCTTGGAATTGGAGACCAGGAACTACGCTCGCCCGTGTCACTATCGATCCTATAGAAATTTACATTCCAGTTTTGGCCACCATCTTTAAATCGTAATGTTGCGAGAGGAATGATGGCTTCTACAACCCATCGATCTTCCAGTATAGTCGCCTCAGCATACCACTTGTTATCCCACGCCAGACTTAGGTCTCTGCCTTGATTGCCCCCGTTGGCAACCAGGCCTTCCCGCAGAACTCCATAGGGGTTTACCCCAAATTGAAAGGCGTTCGTTTTATCATTGAATGTATCCAGCACAAAGGTGATCCCATCATTTTGCTCACCGCGATAATCTCTCCTAAGTGAAGTAGACACATAGTCCCTTTCGCCTCGATTCAGCATTTCAGCTGCCAGATAAAGGTTGTTGTCGTCAAAGGCGATTTTGATCCTAGTCTGAACCTCCGCCTGTGAAGTGTCCGAGGGAAAATACTGCATGAATTTGCCATTCCAACCTTCATTATCTTGCCAAATCGCCTCATCAAGCACTCCATCTAGTGTGATGGGTTCGGCTAGTTTGAAGGCAAAAGCATCACTAGTTTTAGAGTCTGTTTTTTGAGCAAAAGCAGAAATAGAGCAGCTCCAAAAAATTAAAGTGTATAAATAAGATCGCATAAATCAAGAGTCAGGGGCAAAGTTATTCTTTTCGCAAGACCCTAGAGACGCTTTTATATTAAAGGTAAATAGTACTGATAATCTATACAATAATTCAACTTTACTGTCCAAATGCCGTGAGAATCAAATTTCTTCTTCCACCATTTCGCCTAAATTCACATAAGTAAATCCCCTGCCAAGTTCCCAGCGCAAGTCTCCCGTGAGAAATAGGAATCTGGAGACTGCTGTCAAAAAAACTCGCTTTAATATGCGCAGGCATATCATCAGGACCTTCAT
>JBDNIP010000814.1:0-3428 GCA_041688245.1 Algoriphagus sp. | reverse complement strand
GAAATTTCCCCGTACCTCCCTAGGTGATGTATCATTGATGGTTCAAAAGGGGGGTAGTTTTCAGAAAGGCGTTGAAATGTTCATTTTGCGCTAACTGGAGCATATTTTTTCAGAGTTTTAGTTTTACTCGGACGCCACTAACTTTTAATCAGGAAACAACATAAAACTAATTGAACCTCCGCGGAAATCTCTGCGGAACTCCTTGTCATAAAATTAATGAAAACAGCACTTATCACAGGCATTACGGGTCAAGATGGCTCTTATTTGGCAGAACTTTTACTAGAGCAGGGTTATATGGTTCATGGGATCAAGCGTAGAGCTTCTTCATTTAATACCCACAGAGTCGATCACCTCTATCAAGATCAGCATGAAAATGCAGTTTACTTTAAGTTGCATTATGGTGACCTGACTGATTCAATGAATATCATTCGGATCATCCAAGAAGTGCAACCAGATGAAATTTATAATTTGGGTGCAATGAGCCATGTAAATGTTTCCTTCGAAACTCCAGAATATGTGGCGAATGTGGATGGTATCGGAACCTTAAGAATCCTCGAAGCGGTTCGAATTCTAGGCTTGGAGAAGAAGACGCGTATTTACCAAGCATCAACTTCTGAACTGTATGGTGGATTGCCGGAAAACAAGAACGAGAAAGGATTCTATGATGAGCGTTCTCCGTTTTATCCTCGATCACCCTATGGAGTGGCTAAAATTTATGGTTTCTGGATCACCAAAAATTACCGTGAAGCTTACGGTATGTTTGCTTGTAATGGAATACTTTTCAATCACGAATCGCCACGGAGGGGAGAAACTTTCGTAACTCGGAAAATAACCATGGCTACCGCAGCGATTGCTTTAGGTATGCAAGACTGTTTATATCTGGGAAATTTGGAGGCTTTACGGGATTGGGGTCATGCCAAAGATTATGTAAGAGCCATGTGGTTAATTCTTCAGCAAGATCAGCCAGAAGATTTTGTGATTGCTACCGGAGTCACTACGAGGGTGCGTGATTTTGTTCTTATGGCTTTTCAGCATATAGGATTCACTATCCGCTGGGAAGGACAAGGAGTAGCAGAAGTGGGAATCCTAGATTCTATAGATCAAGAGAAATACAAAGTCGCTACAGGTGAAGCAATTAAACCTTTAATCCTTAAACTTTTAAACTCTAAAATTATAAAAGTAGATCCTCAATATTTCCGTCCAACTGAAGTTGATTTGCTTTTAGGTGATCCTACAAAATCTAAAATGCAATTGGGGTGGAAGCCTGAGTATGACTTAAAGGGCTTAATAGAGGATATGATGTATTCTGATATTAAATTAGTGCAGAAGGATATTCATTTGATGGAGAAAGGTCATGAGACTTTTAGATGGGCAGAGTAAAAAATATACTGATGTATAATTAAGTTATTGAATAATAAAGAATTTAGCTGTGATTCAACTGCCACTATTTTCAAAGGTGCTGAAGCTTCCGAAATCACATTACAACACAGTTGTCTTAGCGCAAGATGCAGGAGTGGTGTCGCTAAAGTGCTTTCAGGAGAAGTTGAAAATGTGACAGATGAGTTAGTGCTCTCCAACGAAGAAATACTGGCTGGCTTTACCCTGACATGCAATGCAAAACCAAAGTCAGATTTGCTTTTGGATATTGAAGATTTAACAGATTACAACGTTCCTAAGTCAAAGATCTTTCCAGCAAAAATCAACAGTATTCAATACCTAAAGCATGATGTCATTAGATTAGTGCTTAGAGTGTCTCCAAACGCTAATTTTAGATTTTTACCCGGACAATACGTAAATATTGTGAAAGGGTCAATAAAGAGAAGCTATTCAATTGCAAATTCGAATAGCGGCAATAGGGAGCTTGTTTTCTTTATTAAAAATTATGAAGGGGGTGAGATGAGTAACCATTTGTTTAATGGTGCTAAAACCAATGATCTACTTAGAATAGTAGGATCACTTGGTTCATTTTTTCTTAGAAATACAGAAAATACAAATCTCGTATTTCTCGCTACCGGAATTGGAATTGCTCCAGTTAAATCAATAATTGAAAGCTCAGAGCAGAATCAGAAAATATTGATTGGTAAAAGAATTTTTGTGATTTGGGGTGGTAGGTTTAGAGAGGATATTTTTCTTGATTTTCAAAGTTATCCTGAAATTTCGTTTCAGAAGGCCTTATCAAGAGAAGATGATGTTTCAAATAGCTATAAAGGGTACGTACAGGATTGTTTGTTAGCTAGTGATATAGACCTATTTGATAGTCAAGTATATGCTTGTGGATTCAATGAAATGATAAATTCAGCAAAGGTGAAACTATGCGCAAGTGGATTAAATGATGTTGATTTTTTCTCCGATGCTTTTGTTAGTACTAACTAATGGTATGAAAGCAGTGATATTAGCAGGGGGACTAGGAACCCGATTAAGTGAGGAAACAGTGTCCAAACCTAAACCAATGGTTGAAATAGGAGGAAAGCCTATTTTATGGCACATTATGAAAACGTATTCGTATTACGGTATCAATGAGTTTATTATTTGCTGGGGCTATAAAGGCTATCTGATCAAAGAATATTTTCAAAATTACTTTTTGCACCAATCAGATGTTACTTTCAATATGAAAGCTAATAAAATGCTAGTACATGAAGAAAGGGCAGAGCCATGGATAATTACATTGGTGGATACAGGAGACGATTCCATGACAGGAGGCAGGTTAAAAAGAGTGGCTTGCTATCTAAAAGACGAAGAGAGTTTTTGTTTTACATATGGAGATGGAGTAGCGGATATCGATATAAGAGCTTTAATAGAATTTCACAGATCTCACGGAAAAGAGGCTACACTCACCGCCACTTTCCCACCGGGACGATTTGGAGCATTAGAGATTGTCAATGATGAAGTTAAACAATTTCAAGAAAAACCTCGAGGTGATGGTGCCTCTAATAAACGGAGGTTTTTTTGTCTTGTCACCTAAAGTATTTGATAGACTGGAAGGAGATGCTACCGTCTGGGAGCAAGGTCCATTAAAAGAATTGGCATCAGAGGGGCAATTAATGGCATTTAGGCATGAAGGTTTTTGGCAACCTATGGATACTTTAAGAGATAAAATTTAGGCTCTTGGTGATTTGTAGTTGGCAGCAGCTAATTAAATTAGTAAAATATTTAATTTTACTAAATAGTGTTTGGACGAAAACTTATAAGTTATTAATAATGAAGTATATACATGCTCAACCCATCGTTGAATAATTCAACAAATGTCAGTAAAAAGATACAAAAAAGCGGTATTTAGTGCCTTCTAAGCTTGATTGGCAGCTATTATTCAACTATTTTTAAAGTGTAGATCAATTAAGGAAAAAACATTCGATGCGCCAACGATTCTCCCTGCAACAAACTTTAGGAATTACCCCCATAGCAGAAGTAGCTATCCCCAAAAACAGCAG
>JBDNIP010000119.1:0-10722 GCA_041688245.1 Algoriphagus sp. | reverse complement strand
TGGGTACCCAAACTCTACCGTCATTCCGAAGTGACTCGGACATTAAGGTCAATTTAGACTGATGGTCTCCCGACACAGGGATACAGGTGGGGTGAATCTGAGTGAAACAAGGATTGGCAAACAAAGCTCCTTTTTTATGTGCTCTCCAAGCAGCTGTCACGTTTGAACCCATCGCATTTGTGGACAAGAAAAATACATTTCCGTATCCACCAGTACATAATAGAACGGCATGCGCAGCATGACTCTCAACTGCTCCAGATATCAAATTTCTAGTAACAATACCTCTTGCATGGCCATCAATGGTAACCACATCCATCAGCTCAGTTCTTGGAAAAAGCTTCACTTTTCCATTGGCTACTTGACGGCTCAATGCGGAATAAGCTCCTAAAAGTAGTTGTTGTCCTGTTTGGCCACGAGCGTAAAATGTACGTGAAACCTGAGCTCCACCAAAAGATCTATTCGCTAGCAATCCACCATACTCACGCGCAAAGGGAACGCCTTGTGCTACGCACTGGTCAATAATGCTTACAGAGACTTCAGCGAGTCGGTAGACATTAGCTTCTCTTGAGCGATAGTCCCCGCCTTTGATAGTATCATAAAACAATCTAAAAACAGAATCACCGTCGTTTTGATAATTTTTTGCAGCATTGATTCCTCCTTGCGCAGCAATAGAGTGTGCTCTTCTCGGACTATCCTGAAAACAAAAGGCTTTCACATTGTAACCCAACTCTGCAAGCGAGGCAGCGGCAGACGCTCCGGCCAAACCTGTACCTACTACGATTACATCGTATTTTCTTTTGTTGGCTGGATTGACGAGCTTACTGTTAAACTTGTGGGCGGTCCATTTTTCTGCCAATGGTCCAGCAGGTATTTTGGTGTTTAGTATCATGCGGGTCTACGATTAGCTTTATGATGTAAAATAAATGTAAATAGGCATACTTGCGAACAAAATCGGAACCAGAATACTGTAAAATCTTCCCAAGGCTTTGATAGCTGGAGAATATTTTTTGTGGCTCAACCCTAAGGTTTGAAAGGCGCTCGCAAAACCATGAGAAAGATGGAAAGATAAGAAAGTCATCGCCACCACATAGAGACCAACCATCCATTCCTGTTGGAATGCTTGAGATACCACGTAATAGAGGTCTTTATATTGTTCTCCTTCATAAGTTATCATGGGTACTTCTCCCCAATGCATCTGAAACCAAAACGAGTACATGTGGCCTGCCAAAAATACTAAAATTACAGTTCCCAAAATTCCCATATTTCTGGAAGCCGTACTGCTACTTTTAGATGAATTGGTGGTTGAATAACCGACGGGTCTTGCTGATTTATTTGCCCGAGTCAAAAAAATGGAATAAATAACATGACCAATAACTGAAATATAAGTTATGTATGAGAGCAATTTGACTGCAGGATTGGTAGTCATAAATTTGGCATAAATATTAAATGCCTGACCATCATCTCCTTGAAATAACAATAAATTGCCAGAAACGTGGCCTGTTAAAAACAAAATAAGGAAGAGTCCGGTCAATGCCATCAGCAATTTCCTACCTAATGTGCTACTCAAGGTTTTTGTAACCCAACTCATACAATTTTTATGATTAAATTAAAACGAATTCAATAAATTACCTTGGCAAACTTACGTTTGGAACCGCTAGCAAACAATTCGATCGGAATCAGATTTCTTATTTTAAAAGATTCTAAATAAGAGATAAATTTTTCCATTTAGAGTATTTAATTTGTGATTAAAACCTGCTGTTTTATTTTATTGTTTGACCTTAATCTGATTTTTTACTCAATTCCATTTATTTCACACAAAATAAATTAGGTGCTAAAAAGACCACTTATTCAACTTTTAATCCGTTATAGTGTTTCTAAATGTAATGAACTTGAACCATATGAAGTTTAAATATTCACTAGGCCTTCTTTTAATCTTCTTTTTAGCCGGACTTTCAGTCAGTTGGGCTACACATATTCGTGCCGGGGAAATTATTGCCGAACGACTTTCGGTACAGACCCTTACGTATAGGATTATAGTAGTTGGGTACACCGATACCCGATCCAGTGTAGTATTCGGTCCTGGGTTTATCTATTTTGGAGATGGTAGAGAAGAACAATTAAATACAGAAAGCGATTTTTCATTAGTAGAGAGCTTGGGTAATCAAATTGAAAAAAACACTTTCGTGATTACGCACACTTTTCAAGGTCCTGGAAGTTATACAATCCGTTTCCAAGAGCGTAATAGGAATGATAAAACATTGAATATGGATAATTCAGTGGACACGCCTTTTTATGTGGAAACCAGAATAATAATCGATCCATTCTTTGGAGTAAATAATTCTCCCGTATTAACCATCCCCCCTGTGGATAATGGAGCTGTAAATGTTCGGTACATCCACAATCCTGGAGCGTATGATCCAGATGGCGATAGCCTGTCCTATGAGTTGATTAGACCATTCCAAGATTTCGAGCGACCGGTCAATAATTATAGAAGCCCAGCCTCAAATGAATTCAGCAGAAGCCAAGAGAACGGCACTACTCCAGCTTTTCTCAGGGTAGACCCGGTTTTCGGAGATTTGATTTGGGATGCCCCTGGAACTGCAGGCCAATTTAATGTAGCCTTTAAAATCATCGAACACAGAAAACTGAATGGGAAGTTTGAGATCATTGGCTATGTAGTCCGGGATATGCAGATCATCATTGAAAACTCAAATAATAAACGTCCTGAGCTAATTCTACCTCCGGATATTTGTGTGGTGGCAGGAACAAAAATTGAGGAAATCATTCAAGGTTCTGATCCGGATGGTGACCCAATAAAGATTGAAGTATTTGGCGAACCAATTGAAATCAACGGGTCCAAAGCCACTTATCGTCCTGAAAGTACTTTCCAGCCTTCTGCGGGTATCGTCAACTTCACTTGGCAGACAATCTGCAACCACGTCCGTGCGCGGGAATATGAAATCCGAGTTAAAATTACTGATCAGCCAAGCTCTGGTCCGGCATTGGTGGACATTCAAACGTGGAAAATAAAAGTCATTGGACCGCCGCCAGTCTTTGATGAGATAGAACAACAAATGGGTAGATCCGCCGAGCTAAAATGGGATCCTTATGTCTGTGCTAACTCAGCAGAGGAAATGCAGATTTGGAGAAGAATCAATTCTGATCCATACCTACCAGACAGCTGCGAAACAGGAATACGTGCAGGCTATGAACTTATTGGAACAACCAATATGGAAACGGCAAACTTCTTCGACTTGAATGGTGGAGAAGGACTAGCACCTGGTAATACTTACTGCTACCGATTAGTGGCAGGATATCCACAGCCAAGAGCCGGAGAAAGCATCGTATCAAAGGAACTATGCATTACTATTGACGTAGATGTACCAATCATCACTAATGTAAGCATCGAGGTAACCGATCCGGCGATAGGAGAGATTTTCGTCAAATGGACTCCACCTTACGATATTGACAGAACACAGTTCCCTGGACCTTTTACTTATGAGTTGTTTAGGCGCACAGAATTTAATGGTGACGCAAATCAAATTTCGCTAGGTGTTACAGCTGATACCTTATTCGTAGACACGGCAGTTAATACTGAAGATCTAGTACACAATTATAAAGTAGTTTTGCTAGATCGTGGAACCAGAATTGATACCTCCTCTTCAGCTTCCTCAGTCAGACTAGAACCTATTATTATCAATCAGGCGATTGAGCTAAATTGGACCTTCATTGTTCCTTGGAATAATTTGGTAGCGGAATTCACGCATGATGTTTACAGAAACAGAACAGATGCAGCAGCCCAGGATGATGCTACCTTTGTGAAGATTGCAGAAGTCGATGCGACACAAAACGGTTTCAAGTTCTTAGATGATGGTAGTTTTAATAGCGCTCCTTTGGTCAAAGAAATTGAATACTGTTACTACGTGATCACAAAGGGTTCTTACAATGTCCCTGGTCTAGTATATCCTTTGGAAAATAAATCTCAGATCATTTGTGCCAATCCAGATGATAATCGCTTGCCTTGCCCACCAGTATTGAATTTTGAGGGACCTATCTGCGAAGAGTATGTAGCTGAGATAGCGTGCAACGTAAATACATATTACCATGATTTGAGCTGGGTGCCCAATTTCACAGGAGATTGCGACGATCAGCTGAGCGGTTATAATTTGTATTTCACTGCGGATGGTAAGGACGGCGAATTCCAATTAGTAGCGCAACTCACCGCTATCCAACTAGAGACTAGGATTAACAATCTGACGAATTACCGAGGTTGTTATTACATCACAGCAGTGGATCGGTCTGGAAATGAAAGTGAGCCAAGTAATGTTGTCTGTGTAGAAAATTGTCCAAACTATGAGCTCCCAAATGCTTTCACTCCAAACGGGGATAGCTTCAATGAGACCTTTATGGCCTTCGATAATCCATTTGCAAAATGTCCAAGATTTGTGACTGGGGTAGAGATTTTCATCGTCAATCGTTGGGGCGCTGAAGTATTCTCCTACAATAGCTTGGAGTCTAACGAAAACGATATTTACATCCGCTGGGATGGAAGAGACAAAAATGGAAATGAGCTTCCGGCAGGGACTTATTTCTATTCTAGCACAGTGATGTTTGATGTCTTGAACCTTTCTCAACAGTCACAATCTCTTAAAGGTACGATTCAGCTATTAAAATGAGGAATGACATCATCTTCTTTGATGGAGTATGTAACCTCTGCAATGCTTCGATCGACTTCATCATTAAGCGAGACAAAAATAATCGGTTTCTGGTGGGTGCACTGCAAGATGAACACAGCCGTAAAGTACTGGTCGAATATCAAGTAGATGTAAACTATTTGGACTCTATCGTACTGCTTCAAGATGGGGAAATCTACTGTAAGAGCACCGCTGCATTGAAAATATCCAGATCACTTTCAGGCATCTGGCCAGTTTTTTATCCACTTATAAATCTTCCTGAAGGTTTCCGAGACACTATATACGATTGGATTGCTTCCAACAGATATGCTTGGTTTGGAAAGAAAGATACTTGCAGACTTCCCACACATCAAGAACGTGCTAAATTCCTTACTCCAGAAAACTATTCAGCTTAAAAAGCTTGAATAGTCATCCAATAGATCGGCATTCCCAAGGTGATATTGAACGGGAAGGTGATGGCCAATGCCATTGGTATATACAAACCTTCGTCTGCTTCTGGATTAGCAAGTTTCATTGACGCAGGTACCGCTATGTAAGATGCGCTTGCCGCTAAAATGGCAAAAATAAATCGATCACCGTCAGCATCTGTAACCCAATAGCTTAAAAATGCGATTATAATTCCATTGACCAGAGGAATCAGAATCGCAAATACGGTTGAGAAGTAACCATATTTAAAAAAGGTCTTAAGTTTCTTACCACTTCTGATTCCCATATCTAACAGAAATACCGCCAAGAACCCTTTGAAAATGTCAGTTACAAATGGCTTGATTCCCTCTGCCTGCTTTTCGTCAGCAATTAGACCGATCACTAAACTTCCCAAAATCAACAAAACGCTGCCATTTGTAAAAGCGTGAATAACAATATTTTTAAGACCTCCTTCAGCTTTCTTATCTGAATATTCCTGGAGTAAAATCACTCCTGATATAATTGCCGGCGCCTCCATTAAAGCCATTACTGCAACCATGTGACCACCAAATGGCACACCTTGCAAATCCAAAAAGGCAACTGCAGCCACAAAGGTCACTGCACTGATAGAACCATAAGCTGCCGCAATAGCAGCGGAGTTTGCCGCATTGAGTTTTCTCTTTAGAATGAAAAAAGTATAAAATGGCACAAGCGCCGATAATGTGATCCCAAAAAGCAAAGCCCAAAAAATACTCAAATCAAAGCTACTGTGGGAAAGCTCCTGACCACCTTTGAATCCAATTGACAACATCAGGTATAATGCAATGAATTTTGAACTGCTGGGTGGAATTTCCAAATCACTTTTGAGCCGAACAGCAATGATACCCAATACGAAGAACAGCAGGCTGGGATTCGTAAGGTTACTGATTAATATCTGAAAATCCATAACACAAATATTCGACAGAAAATCAGAAAATAAAACAAACCATAAGTTTTTTTTATTCGTAAGTAAATTTGTATATATTTTATTTATGAATATTTCGCTCACACAGCTCAAGGCATTTAAGGCAATATCTCAACACGAGAGCATTACCAGCGCTGCAAAATCTATGAATATGACGCAGCCAGCCGTCTCTATTCAGTTGAAAAATCTGCAGGAACAATTTGATGTGCCCCTAACAGAAATTATCGGAAAAAAGATTTACATCACCGAATTCGGTCAGGAAATAGTAGAAATGGCTGATCGAATTTTTGATGAAGTTAATCGGATCGAACAAAAAATGCTTGAATTAAAAGGTCTTCTGGCTGGAAAGATTCGGATTTCCGCAGTTTCTACTGGAAAATATATCATGCCCTACTTGATGGCTGACTTTATGAAAATCAATCCACACGTAGAAATCAATCTAGAAGTTTCGAATCGCAATCAAGTTTTAGCACATTTGGAAGAAAATACGACCGATTTGGCTCTTTTATCTGTCAACCAACCTAACGAAGAGAACTTTGAGAGTATTACATTAGAAGAGAATAAGTGGTACTTGGCATGCGCTCCAGAGCTAGCAGAGAAGTTTCGGGAGGAAATCAATGCTGATAAGTGGGACAAAGTCCCTTTCATTCTTCGGGAAAAGGGATCTGGCACACGCTACAAAATGGAAGATTTCTTCAAATCGCGAAATATCAATGTGGGTAGCAAACTAGAGCTCGCCACCAACGAAGCCGTGAAGCAGGCAATTATGGCGGGATTGGGTGCTTCTATATTGTCGAACTTCTCGATGAGCCAAGAGATAGCTGACAATCGAATCACCATTCTCGAGTATCCCGGGCTTCCGCTTAAATCAGCTTGGAAACTTATTTGGCTGAAACAAAAGCGACATTCTCCAGCTGTTCTGGCTTTCATCAAGTGGATTTCTGAAAACAAAGAGGAGATTTTTAGCAGTCACTTCAATACTTTTCAGAATTGATATGGAATTTTTCACTTGACGAAAAGAGCTATATTTGACCGTCAAACCAAAAATCGATTAAATGAAGGCATTTGTTTTCCCGGGCCAAGGTGCCCAATTTCCCGGAATGGGAAAAGCCCTCTATGAGGAAAACCCTGAGGCAAAAGCACTATTTGAAAATGCCAATGAAATCCTTGGATTCAGACTTACAGATATTATGTTTGAAGGATCCGATGAAGAGTTGAAGCAGACTAAAGTTACTCAACCTGCTATTTTTCTACACTCGGTAATTCTTGCAAAGACAAACCCGGATTTTGCCCCTGATATGGTAGCGGGTCATTCACTAGGTGAATTTTCTGCCTTGGTGGCTAATGGAACGTTGTCCTTTGAGGATGGTTTGAGATTAGTTTACCAACGTGCCTTAGCAATGCAGGAAGCTTGCGAAATCAATCCTTCTACTATGGCAGCCATCCTTGGTTTACCTGATGAAAGAGTAGAAGAAATCTGTGCTGCTATCACCGAAGAAATTGTGGTACCGGCGAATTACAACTGTCCAAGCCAATTAGTCATTTCGGGATCAAATCGAGGAATTGAGATTGCCTGTGCGAAGATGAAAGCGGCTGGTGCCAAACGAGCGCTGCCCTTGCCCGTCGGAGGAGCTTTCCATTCTCCGCTGATGCAGCCTGCAGCCGAAAAGCTCAAAGCCGCCATTGAATCAACCAAATTTAATCAGCCAACCTGCCCAATATATCAAAACGTGAGTACCATAGCGGTAATTGAAGTAAGTGAAATCAAAGCAAATCTAATCGCACAATTGACAGCCCCTGTGAAATGGACTCAATCAGTTCAAAATATGGCAAAAGACGGAGCAATCCAATTTGTAGAATGCGGTCCTGGAAAAGTGCTTCAAGGATTGGTTAAAAAAATCCATCCGGAAGCTGAAGTATCTGGGCTTTAAAAAATACAACCCGCTCACAAGGCGGGTTTTGTTTTAAAAGTCTTTTAACCACAAAGGTTCCACGAAGGAACCCAAAGCAATTAGTTTTGAACAAATGCTTCAAGCATAAAAATGGGCTGCCAGCCTGCCTTAGGTAAATCTTCGGTCTTGTACTATTCTTTTTACGAGCTTTTTGTTTTGCTGCTTCTCTAAAAACAGCTTGAACGTATGCTCAATTTTACTTGAAATAATTTTCTATTTTCTTTAATATCTCCTGATTAAAGGTGTTTGAAGAGTCTTTTCAATAATTCCTCTCATTTGGCTATTCGAATAAAAACTCCAGTGTTCTCACCTGTACTATCCTTTATCTACTGAATATTCATTTGCCAGTCTTTTAAGTGATCAATGGAATTAACACTTTTTCCAAGATTGAATCAAAAAAGTCTTAGAGACGAACTTATGAATCTAAAATGCGCTTACTTCACTTTTGTCTTCACATTCTTGCATAAGCTGCAGACTACTTTTGCCCAAAATAGGATGTATAAAATCCGGGAGAATCTCTGCCAGTGGCACTAATACAAATCTACGCTCAGCGATAAATGGATGTGGAATTTGTAGCAAAGGAGTAGAAACCACACTACTTTCAAAGTAAAGAATATCAATATCCATTGTTCGATCGCCCCAATGTTCATCTCGTTTTCTTCCCAGATTAGTCTCTATTTTTTGGATTAAAGATAAAAGCTGCTCCGGATTTAAATCAGTTTCCAGTTGAACTGTCTGATTGAGAAATGGCCCCTTTGCAACTCCACCCCAAGCTTCTGTTTCAAAAACTGAGGATTTAACCAAAATTTTTCCAGCTTCAAGAAGCTCATCAACCGCTTTTTCCAACAATTTAATTCGATCTCCCCTATTCCCACCTAAAATAATAACAACCTTATTAAACATTTTATTCGTTGAATCCCTTTTGTAAACTGTGGCTAAAATAGGCTATTTTTGGACTTTAAATAATTCAACATATGAAATTCTTAGGAAATGTACTTGCTGTCATAGTAGGCCTTTTTGTATTCAGTATCATCTCAGTCTTTTTAGTTTTTGGTTTGATCGGTTTAGCGGTTTCCTCATCCAGTGATAAGGAGGTAACGGTCAGGGAAAATTCTATCCTCCATTTAAATTTGAATGGACGAACACTCGTAGAGCGCACATCAGAAGATGACCTTAATTTATCATTCATTGGAAGTGCTTTTGGTGGTGATATGAATGCGGGATTGGTAAATATCAAAAAAGCCATCTCGGAGGCAAAGACAAATGGAAATATCAAGGGAATCTATTTGAACACGGGGATGATTATCGCCGGTCAAGCAAATTTATTGGAGCTTCGAGAGGTATTGGAAGATTTCAAATTGTCAGGTAAATTCATCATTGCCTACGATGAGGCATTTACAGAAGGTGGCTATTACCTCGCATCAGTTGCAGATGAAGTTTACATGAATCCAATTGGTGGAGTTGATTTCAATGGTTTTGCATCCGAGGTAATTTTTCTAAAGGGATTCTTCGAAAAAGTAGGTATCAAACCTGAAGTGTTCCGTGTCGGAGAATTTAAGAGTGCAGTGGAGCCATTTATTTTGGATCAAATAAGTCCTGAGAACCGACTTCAAACTCAGTCGTTCTTAGATGATATCAATGCCAATGCCCTAATGGCAATCGCTGCTTCACGAGGAATAGCACTGGATAGTTTGACTAAAATCAATACACAGATGCTCGTGCGCAAGCCAAAAGATGCAGTAACTTATGGTCTGATGACTGCGTTGCTTTACGAAGATGAAGTGAATGCTAAGCTGCGAGAAAAGCTAGGCTTGGAAGAAGGTGATGAAATCTCATCAGTCAATGCCACAGACCTTAACTCTGTAGCGAAATCTAAAAATGTATCTTCTGAAAATCGAATAGCTGTAATCATCGCAGAGGGTGAAATCGTCAGTGGCAAGGCTGATGGCGTAATTAGCTCAGAGAAATTTGCCGAGGAGATTCGAAACGCTCGAAAGAATGAAAATATTAAGGCCATTGTCCTCCGAGTGAACTCCCCAGGAGGATCCGTACTGGCTTCTGAAGTGATTTGGAGAGAAGTGGCGGAAGCGCAAAAGGTGAAACCTGTAATCGTGTCAATGGGTGAAGTAGCTGCTTCTGGCGGATATTATATCGCTGCACCAGCAGATACGATCGTAGCACAACCAAATACCATTACGGGATCTATTGGGATTTTTGGATTGAGTTTTAATGTGAAGGAGCTCCTGAATGACAAATTGGGAATCACTACAGATGTGGTCAAGACTGGTGAATTTTCAGACTTTATGAGTGCTGGCAGACCAACAACTGAAGTAGAGCGAATGATCATGCAAAGCTCCGTAGAAGATGGCTACGAAACCTTTATCTCCCGTGTGGCTACAGGCAGAGGCATGTCGATAGAAGCAGTAAAAGAAGTAGCGTCAGGTAGGGTTTGGACAGGAAATCAAGCCAAAGCAAGAGGTCTAGTAGATGTACTCGGAGGTTTAGACACCGCTATTGAAATTGCAGCAGGCAAAATCAAAGCGGGCGATGATTACCGTGTGGTCTATTATCCAGAAGTAAAACCTTGGTTTGAAACAATTATGGATGACTTTGGACAAAATGTACGAGTGGGATTCTTGAAGCATGAATTGCAGGAGAATTATAAAATCTACCAACAAGTCGAAAAGTTAAAAAGCTACCAAGGGAT
>JBDNIP010000813.1:0-1918 GCA_041688245.1 Algoriphagus sp. | reverse complement strand
TGCAAGTAACCTAATTTCTCAACTGCCCGTAATACCCATCAAAGCGGGGCAGGTCGATGACGTTCCGATAGCCACCGGAAGAAGTACCGATAATGTCAGTGTTTAACGTGTACTAAGTTACTTTTGCCTTTTATTGGTATAGTTTAAGGTATATAGAATAAAAAAACCTCTCATTTATTTGAGAGGTTTTTTTTTAAAAGGGTTGATAAGATTTTATCTGTTCGATAAAAGTAGTCGCACTACTTGGGGCAATCAGAAGTATAAAAAGTATTCCAAAAATAGCGCCATATAAATGAGCATCGTGATTGATTGCATCGTCCTGATTCTTTCCTTTGAAATAGGAATAGATTAGAAATAGGCCTCCAAGAATGAAACCTGGAAGACATAAAATCCCGAACAAACAGATATCGGATAGCGGAAGGACAATGATACTGGCAAAGACAGTCGCTGAGGTTCCCCCTGATGCACCAAGTGCTCGATAATAACTGTTGTCTTGGTTTTTGAGGTAGGTAGGAATGTCTGAAATCACAATTCCTAAAATATAGAAGAGCACGAATATCACCCCACCAATTACTACTCCAAACTTGTAGCTCAACACTTGCTCCACCACTCCGCCAAAGAAGTAAAAGGTAAACATATTGAACAGCAAGTGGATGTAATCTTTATGGATAAAGCCTGAAGCAACAAACCTATCCCATTGGCCTTTATGCTTGATTTGAAAGGGAATGAACATCCATCGATTTAGAAACTCTGGCTTGTTGAAACCATAGAAACTTATCCCCACCGTGATGAGAATTATCGCAATTGTTATAGTGATTGGCATAGCTTATTTTTCTCTGTGGATGAGATCCTCGGTGATTTGCTTGAGTTCTAGGAAATAAGATTCGTCTCGGTAATTAATTTGATCAAATTGCTGAAATCCTGCTGCAAAGCATGCCTGCATTTTTATTTCTGTTAGTTCTTTGATATTCAAGGTATTGTAAATACGTTTTACTGCATTGACCTTTTCCCCCTTATCAAAGTCCTTTTGATTCAGCCAAAAATCCAATTCTTCCGCCTCTTTGCCTTTCGCAAGTTCTAAGGCTTTGATTAAAAGAAACGTTTTCTTATTTGCGATGATATCTCCGCCTACTTGTTTCCCAAATTTTGCTTGATCTGCAAAGACATCCAAGAGGTCGTCTTTCAATTGAAATCCAACTCCAATATTTACTCCGAAGTCATAAAGTTTCTGCCCATCTTCCTTTCCAACTCCAGCCAATACTGCACCCATTTTCAGGGCAAGACCGAGTAATACTGCAGTTTTCAAGCGGATCATTTCCAAATAATCTTCTTCTGAGACGGTCTGCAAACTTTCGAAATTCATGTCGAATTGCTGGCCCTCGCAAACTTCGGATGCTGTCTGGTTGAAGAGTTCTAAAACTTCCCGTAATAACTTAGGATCAGTATCGAGTAGTAAGTCGTAAGCCTTCACCAACATCACATCACCTGACAGGATTGCAATGTTTGGGTTCCATTTCTCATGTACCGTTGCTTCTCCTCGTCTAAGGGGTGCATCATCCATAATGTCGTCATGCATAAGGGTGAAGTTATGAAACACTTCGATCGCCAGTGCCTGCTTGAGGATAGCTTCAGGATTGCTCTGATAAAGTCCATACGCCAATAAACTCAACAAAGGACGGATTCGCTTTCCGCCCAAGTTGAGAATGTAGGTAATGGGTTCGTAGAGTTCTTTGGGTGATCTCCCAATCTCAATGTGAGTGGGAAGCTCTTGGATTAATTGCTCTAATTTATCTAATAGCGCGTCTGCGTGTTTTTTTTTCGTCATTATCAGCAAATTCCAAATCTATTGTTCTTCGGTCGATGTCGGTATTAACTACCCGCACCACTACTTTATCCCTAAAGTGATCATTTTTTTATT
>JBDNIP010000812.1:0-5799 GCA_041688245.1 Algoriphagus sp. | reverse complement strand
TAACTTTCAATTCCCGAGGAATTATCCTTGATTGTAAATCGAATCTCTGAAGAATTCACACGTACTGGTGTGATGGTAGGTTTTTGTAAATCCTGAGCCAGAACAAAAGTACCAAAATTTCTGGTTTTGAACTGGATCGTATTCCCATCCCATGTTCCTCCAACGAATGATTTACCACCGTTACCATATTGTTGGTATACATAATAGCTGTTTTTGTTACCGGTAAATCCTGAAACATCCCAAGTGACATCCATGGCGTTCCACAGGTATTCATTTCCGTCGTTAATTTCCAATTGTGGGTTTGAAGGACTTCCTGAGTGTTTGATTCGTAGAAATAAATCATCCAGAACAGTCTGCTTTTCGAATCGAATCTGGACTTTGGGATCAGCAAACAACTGCTCTTGTCCAGCAGGAATTAATGCCTTAATGTTCAGAATCACCACTTCAGAGCAAATATCTATTTCTTCAGGAATACCAAAATCCATGTCCCAGAGGTAAGTTCTGCTTTGACTATCCTGATAGGCGGGAAGCATCTCAAATGAATGTGCTCCTACAAAGAATTTCGCCAAACCACCTTTCGGAGTGTTAGGAGCTTTGATCTTCAGGATATTTCCTAGATAGGAAACAATAGCTCTGGATGGAGCCCCACCGTCAGTTACATTTCGTTCAAGATCTTGTCCCTGGAGCGAAAATTCAATCTTTCGCTCATTCGCATTAGCATCACGGAGTGCAAGTGTATAGGCTCTCTTCTTGTTGGCTTCTAGTTCCAAGTGGCCTGCTTCTGGACTTTTTGGAGAGATAAAATCAAACTTTAGATTCGACTGCGCATAAAGTTTAGAAAATCTATTTTGGTGGGTGTACAATAAGAATTGTCTGCTGAAGTTTAAATCAACTCTATCTACCACTTGCTTGAATACTAGTCCAGATTCATCCGAAAGTTCGAAAGTTGGAAATCCGTTTCGATTGCTTGCACCATCAAGCTGATCAAAACTTTGAATTTCAATCCCCACTTTTCCGGTGATCTGAATTGTTCCAGGCAGCTTATAGCTTGAGCCCGAAAGTATAGGAGTAACCTCCAATCGCTGGAACTTACCATTGACTCGTGAGTCGATGTGAAGTGGTACAATAGCGATTTTTTGAGGGGTAGGAGGGGTTGTATCAATAATCTCCGGAAACCCAAAAAGTAGGGGATCTATTGCCCGATCCAAGCTGTCTCTGATTTCAAAGTGTAAATGTGGCCCACCGGAGGATCCCGTATTACCCCCGTTAGCGATCTGTTCTCCTTTTTTCACTGCTAATTCTCCCGGCGCGGGATATACTTCAAGATCGTTGGCCTGTACCTCATACATTCTCTTCCGGATGTAGGTGGCAAGCCTTGGATTGAAATTCCGTAAGTGTCCATACAGGGTGATATGTTCTGAGGGATGCTTGATGTAGATCACATTTCCATAACCGAAAGAGGAGATCTTGATCCGATGAATCCATCCATCTGCTGCTGCATAGATCGGTTCCCCTTCTTGTCCTCCAAACTTATAATCCAATCCAGTATGAAAGTGATTGGGTCGAAGCTCAGCAAAATTTCCGGAAAGATAATTTCTTCCACCTGGCTTCACTGGTGACCTGAAGTAATCCTTATCAACTCCTTGAGCAAGCGCTGAAAATGAAATAAAAAAGAGAAAAAGGAATTGGTAGGGAATCGCTTTATTTAACTTCAAAATCTATCATTTTTTGGGTTCCAATAAATCCTTCCAACCGATCTCCTACAACGACGGGACCTACGCCTGCAGGTGTTCCGGTATAGATAAGATCTCCTTTTTTCAGGGTGAAAAATTGAGAAATGTATTCAATGATTGTCCCGAAATCAAAAAGCATTAATGAAGTATTTCCTTTTTGCTTTTCGGCGCCATTGATCGTAAGGCGAAAATCAATATTCTTCAAGTCCGAAAATTCAGTCACTGGCATGAAATCTCCAATTGGTGCTGAACCATTAAAAGCCTTGGAAATTTCCCAGGGCAAACCTTTGGCTTTGCATTGGTCTTGAAGATCTCTTGCAGTAAAATCAATCCCCAGTCCGATTTCTTCAAAATAGCGATTGGCAAACTTCTTTTGAATGTATTTGACCTCTTTGCAAATCTTTAGAACCAATTCAGCTTCGTGATGAATATTTTGAGAAAAGTCAGGATAATAAAATGAATTTCCGTTTTTCAACAAAGCTGTGTCAGGTTTGAGAAATACCACTGGATTCCCTGGAGTCTCATTCTTTAGCTCTTCAATATGAGCCGCATAGTTTCGGCCGATGCAAATAATCTTCATAATTAATTTACTACGTTAAAAGTAATTGACGTCTGTCTAGAATCATCCCTGGAAGGCAGTGGTCTTAGTTGTTCCGTCTTCAGGGCTTCTGACAAAGTGTTTTACCTGCTCGTGCAATTTGTCTGCCCATATCTTATAGATCAACCCACTTGGGTGCAGTTTATCCTCAACTACCATTTCTGATTGTGATCCTAAAGCTCTGTAATCAGCTGTAATATCAATGTAGAAAACCCCGTATTGCTTGCACATAGTTTTTTTTGCATTGTTATAGCCATCGATTTCGGAAGCTACTTTGGATTGGTCCATCTCTTTCTCTAGCGCGTAAGGAGTAATTCCCCAATCTGGAATTGATAAAACAATGACACGATCTGGAAAATTTCCCGCAAAACCAATCGCTTTAAGCAGCATTTTCTCGAATTCAAGAGTGTATTCTTCAACAGCCTTTCCATCATACTGATCATTTACACCTATTGATAATGTCACCAAATCGTAAGGCGGCACAATATCTTTTGACTCATTTATTGCTGTTTCAAGTTCAACGACCTTCCATCCAGTTTTCGCGATAATAACTGGTTGATTTATTTCCAAATTCAGCTCCTCATTCAATCGCTTTACCAACTGATTCGGATAGCGATCCTCCTCGGTTACGCCTACGCCAATCGTGTAGCTATCGCCCAAGGCTAAGTATTTCAAAGGTCTTGTAGTATCTCTCATTTAAACTATTGAATCTTGCCTAGGATTTGAGCAGGCAAAAAAGCCCATTAAGAACAGGGTTAAAAATAAACTTCTCATACTCAATTTAAGATTGGAATATTGGCTCAAGCAGCTCAATCGTGCCAGCACTAGCATCCATTTTCACTTGAGCACCGACCGGAATGATAAACTGTTTTGGCAAATGACCAATCATTGCGCCAGTATAGGCCGGGATCCCCAAAGGCAAAACATAATCATCCATTACTTGATCTACAGAGAGGGAGCCATAGCCACCACCGGGTTCGCAGTCAGTGCACTGGCCAAAGATAAAACCTTTGATTTTGGAAAGGCTGCCGTTTAGCTTCAAAGTACTCATCATCCGATCCATTTTGTAAGGATCTTCACCTATATCCTCTATAAATAAAATTGCATCTCTGAAATCAGGATAGTAAGGTGTACCCGATAGTGAAGTGAGCACGGTTAGATTTCCACCCAGAATTTTACCTTCAGTTATTCCAGCTTTCAGCGTCTGAATTCGATTGTTTTTCACGACCAAATCATCTCCTTTTGGCTGCTCATTTTTGTAAGTGATTTTTGACTTTTCGAAGAATAACTGCTCAAACTGCTTCACGTTAAAGCTATTCCAACTCCCGCTTCCGTTCGGTCCATGAAAGGTGATCAACCCAGTTTGAGATTGAATTGCGCAGTGCAGAGCAGTGATATCAGAATAGCCCAAAAGGGGTTTTGGATTTTGTTTGATCAAATTGTAATCAATCAATGCGAGAATTCGAGCCGCACCCGATCCACCTCGGATACAAATGATCGCTTTTACTTCTGGGTCAGCAAACATGTCATTGAGATCTTGTGCACGCTCTTCGTCTGTTCCTGCGAGATGACCTCTTCGGTTGGTCAGGTTTGCTCCAAGTTTTACTTTGAAACCCAGCGCTTCCAAAGCTTCTTTTGCAAATGTAAATTGCATCCGATCGGCGGTGGCTGCCGATGGGCTGATCAGTCCTAGCGTATCGCCTTTTTGGATCGCCTTCGGCAAAAGGGTTTTCGGGTCAAAATTGGCTGACTGTGCATTCCAAGAAAGGATTGGAAGAGACCCTGCAGCGAGCCCTAAGGATTTTAGAAAAGTGCGTTTATTCATGAATTTGGATGAATTCTATCGAAGTGTTGAAGTTAAGACTTTTCATGGCTGGAGTGAAATTCGATTTGTGGGAGTCACTTTTCATTGAAGGCAATTATTAGGCTAAAATCTTAACTTTCAGAAAAGAAAAAGGAATCGACTTTATTCGATTCCTTTTTAATTGTTTTCACATCTTAATAAGTCTTTCCAGGTCTTCAATAATAGGCTTCAGTTCCTGATCATATTTTTTTCGCTTTATTCGTATCGTAATCCACATGATAGTAAAAATAAATAAAGTTGCTCCCACATGTGCAGCGATTCTAGTGGGTATAGAAAGTGGCTCTAATACAACCAGATATCCAATATTGATAGCAAGAGAGATGATTAAGCCATAGGTGATTAGGTGCTTTTTGAGAATGGTATGTCGAAGCCTGAGTTTTTGGAGTTGGGAGTGGATAAATTCTTGATTGTTAAGTCGCTCTGAATCGTCGATTGATTTCAGTCCGCTGTTCGACATTTGTAATGTCGAGTTTCAATCATAGGATTTTGAATCCGAATTGTTCATGAAGTCCGAGATTTGTATTCCTTAGGTATTTTCTGTTTCATTGTCCTTGCTCTGGAGTTTTCGGTTTGTGGAGACCTGCTTATCGGCAAGGGCGGGCATAGACCGATGCGTGGTGAAGGTTCAATACTTTTTTTGCCTTATAGAATTCGAGTCAACCACCGTCAAGGCTCCATCAAATGATAAATTCGGGTTTGAAATTAATTTTTGAATTATTTTAAAAGTTTCAAGTGGTTCGGATGGTTGATCTCTCAAAAATATTGCTCCTGCACTTGGCTTATCACCACCTTTAAAAATGAGTTCTCCGTAATCGCTATCGCAAGTAATGATTGTTCGTAATTCTGAGATAGCAATTTGCATCACCTATTCATCCGAAATACTGGGATTATCAACACCTATGGCTTTTATATCAATACCATTTTTCTTTAGGGCATTTACAAGGCAATCGGGTTATTTTTGTTTGCTAAGAATTTCTAGACTTGATCAGTTAAGTATTTGAAAATAAGAGCCCATCCTTCAGACATTCTTGGATATAATCAAAAACAGCTTGCAGAGATTTTTGAGTTAAGCGAGGATAATTTTTTGGAATTTGTTGTTCGGTCCAGCCAAGAGCCAAAAGGCCGATGATGTATTACACCGAAATTCTGGTCTCTTTGATCGTAGGCTTACCCAATAGTGTAGTGTCGTCCGAGGTTAAATACTTTTGTCATTCCATAGCTGGAGTTTATACAAATTATTGATGATTATCGTGTCAAGGTTTTTCAAATCTGTCAAAAGGAGACTGCTAGTAGGATTTTGAGTTGGGCTAAGCCTTCTATAAACCTTACAGATCTAAAAATTATTTGAGTATTAGACCTTCGTTTCCATCCTCCCACATTTAAGATTGATTTTCAGATGATGATTCTGGGCGGGAGGGATTTGCTGTGCATCTATATGCTAATCGGGTAGGAAGCGGCTTTCACCGCTGTCCCCCAATGTCATTAAGTTAAGACGATATTTGATAATTCCAGTTGGAAAATTCCTGAAATAATTTAAAAAAAAGGGCTAACTGACCTTGGTTATTGAATATCCAGTCCTTATTGATCCACATCTTTTTGATTGG
>JBDNIP010000811.1:0-2697 GCA_041688245.1 Algoriphagus sp. | reverse complement strand
TGAACATTTCAATGCCTTTCTGAAAACTACCCCCTTTTTGGCCATCAGGGGTACATCACGTAGGTAGGTACGGGGAAATTTCCAAATACTCATTTCTAAGCCACTTTATTTCCGAGGCCAAAATTTTGTCGGACGCCAGTAATTATAAATCTTGATACTTAAACTTAAGTAGGTTTCCCCTTTTTCTTCAAAAGCAGAATAATTCCTTGCCTAAGTTCGTATCTCATACACGGTTTATCTGAAAAGTGATAAAACTAGAATACTACAATTTCGGAGGGATTAAGACTTTTATTTGCGCTTTCCGCTTGAAAGTTGGACTAGTTTCTACTGCTTTGTTGGCAGGACTCTATGTGTCACTCTTCAACCCTTTTCAACCTAGTAATCATTTGAATTTTAATTTTTTCTAAAAAGGCACCATGCTACAAAGCACTATTTTTATTCTCCTTAAACCATACAAAGCTTTAGTTCCAGAGCCTTCTTAAAAAAGATAGTGGTATGAAATCCGACAATCAGATAGCTAGATAATTATGAAACCCCAACTAACGATGAAACTATACCTGTTCCTTTTCTTGGGTCCGAGGAAGTAAAAAAAGGAGTGTTAAATGTAATCCTGAAGCAAGCAAAAATTGAAACTAAAGGAGGATAAAAAAGCCAAGAATAAGTATCGCAGTGATCAAGAAAGACTTGGGTTATATGCGGTTGCCAATGTGTAAGAAAAGCTAATTGCTACCTGAGGGAATAACTTCGCCGAATTAAAAGCCATAGCATTAGACCTAGTCAACTTATTGTTTGAAGACGGGAGCTTCGAGTATTCTATTGAAGTGATAAAATTTGAATTTGCCTTGGCAGGCCTTTTCTGTTTTGCTGGTTATTCTACGGTAAGGATTTATCAGAAAGAATCGGAATGAATCAAAGTTCACTGGCTCAGTATATCAAGAGAAACGAAGAAGCATCGGCTACCCAGACCCAAAGAATTCTCAAAGGAGTGCATCAAATTGGCAACGAATTAATCAAAGTGGAATTTTTACTTTCCTAAAAACCATAGTAAAGAACTTCCAATCAAGCAGGATACCAAAGCTTTACTGAGGAGCATAAAGAAATAACCCAATTTGGAGTTTAGTTCTTGTAGTCCAGCATCTCCAGAAGTATAATTTTATTCCATGAACCTCACTGGTTCGAGACTACCTGTAAGCAAGTCTTCAGAATGGACCTTTTTGTTTTTTACATCTCTCGCAACCTTTTGCAAGACAGGAATGGTTTATCTTACAAGTAATAAGAAGCCTAGAAATGCAACTAGTCGAAAGCACTTTAGA
Source organism: Algoriphagus sp. (assembly GCA_041688245.1). Lineage (GTDB taxonomy): Bacteria > Bacteroidota > Bacteroidia > Cytophagales > Cyclobacteriaceae > Algoriphagus. Next base: position 1,384 of record JBDNIP010000811.1, on the reverse strand, counting down.
ATTTAGCTTGAATGATGATAATCGCTTTGACGAGAGTTTCTACACAACCGTCCCAACTAGCATTTTGACACCACCGGTAGCGAAGTTTGCCAGATCGTCCGTTGTAGCTTTTCCTTCAGGTGAACCTAGCCCAGCGTGCATATCTTCTGGAGTTTCGAAATAGAGTTCCGCCATTCGATAGTATTCCGGCTTTGAGCCATCTGCATTCGGTAAAAACATGGTGACTTCGGCTTTTACAATTCCATTGATTTTGCCCACCAAAAGCATATGGGTACTTCCATAATAGCTTTCAAAAGCTAAAGAGTCTGTAGGATGTCCATAAAGGACGGTTACTTTGATCATGATATTATTTGGTTTATTGGTTATAAAATTATCCTAATAGACTTCTTTTTAAAACGAAATCCGTTTAGCAAGCTAGGATAAAATTTATAAAAACACTGTGGAACGGTAAGTCTTAAATCTCAGGTCTGTGAGGACATAAGCCAAGATGAGAAGTAGTTTTACCTTCTGGCATTCATCCCAAATTCCTGCTCTACGGCATGGTACCATTCTTCATCCGGAAGCGAATTCCGGTCGGTCCATTGCTCATCTGTCATTGACATGCGCCACTGGAGAAATGAAAGTGCATCCGGTCCGACAAGATGTCGAAGAATCCAAGAATCTCCTGAGGCGAATTCCACCACGGCATCCACTACCAAAGTGGCAGGCGTTGGATTCTTCAATGCAGCAAAGAACAGGTCTGTCATTCGCTTGGAACTCGGGTAGATTGATGGTGACTCTTCTTCAATCGCATGCGCCATATCGGTATCGATGATTCCCAGTTCGATGATTCCTACCCGGATATTGAATGGTTTTACTTCTTGGGCCAAAGCTTCGCTGACCGCTTCCAGTGCAAACTTACTCGCCGAATAGCAGCCCAGAGGTGAGCTCGTTAATCGAGCCGAAATGGAGTTGATGGTTGATAATGTAGCCACTTTGACCTTCTCTCATGCTCAGGAGTGACGCCTGCATGAAACGCACGGCTCCAAAGAAATTGGTTTCCATAACTGCTTTGAAATCCGAAATAGGCATTTCTTCAATAGACCCAAAGCCTACTCCTGCATTATTGACCAGCACGTCGATTGTACCATTTTTAAGGATTTCTCCAAAACAAGACTTAACTGAATCATCCGAATTCACATCCAGCTGATGAAGTGTAATGGGAAGGGATTCTGCTTTGATTTTTGCAGCCAACTCAATTGCTTTAGCTGAAGTTCGCATGGTAGCAAATACCTGGAATTCAGCGCTGCCCAATGCAAGGACGATCTCCAAACCTATTCCTCTGCTGGAGCCTGTGACGATTACTTTTTTGGCTCTATATGGATTATAGTGGGTAATAGAATTT
>JBDNIP010000810.1:0-3314 GCA_041688245.1 Algoriphagus sp. | reverse complement strand
GTTGGGTACAAAGCTATGGCAGTCGATGTGTGAAACCACCCATTATTTATGGCGATATATTTAGACCAGCCCCAATGACTTTGCGTTGGACTTCGTATGCACAATCGTTGACCAAAAAATTATTGAAAGGAATGCTCACCGGGCCTGTAACTATCCTGCAATGGAGTTTTGTGCGAAATGACCAACCACGTAGTGAAACCTGTACCCAAATTGCGTTAGCCATACGGGACGAAGTGGTGGATTTAGAAAAAGCAAACATTAAAATCATTCAGATAGATGAACCAGCCATCAGAGAAGGTTTGCCTTTGAGAAAAGAAGATTGGACTTCATATTTAGACTGGGCAGTGAAGGCATTTCGTATTTCAGCAAGTGGTGTGCAAAACAAAACACAAATTCATACCCACATGTGCTATTCCGAGTTTAACGATATCATACAAAACATTGCCGAAATGGATGCAGACGTGATTACAATTGAATGTAGCCGTTCGCAAATGGAACTGTTAGATATTTTTGCAGAGTTTAAATATCCAAACGAAATCGGACCAGGTGTTTATGATATTCACTCGCCTAGAGTGCCCTCAAAATCTGAAATGGTGGAGTTGATGGAAAAAGCGAAAGTCCATATTCCTATTGACCAACTTTGGATAAACCCTGACTGCGGATTAAAAACCCGTCATTGGGAAGAAACCAAGAAAGCAATGACCGAGATGGTAAGTGCCGCCAAAGAATTGCGTTCAATGGTTAAGGTTGCTGTTTAATAAAAATTAGCTTATACAGGTAGCCAAACGAAACTTATGTTTGGCTACCTTTTTTTAAAAAAAAATATAAAAACACGAGTAGGAAATTCACGCTCGACATAGTAGAAATTCTACGAGTAATGTAAGTGATATTAGCACTTGCCAATGCAATCAGGTAAGTAAAAGACTTGCAATCAAATAAGCTTTAAGTCAAACGCACTATAAAGTGCTTTGCAAAAAATTTGGTTCATTTTCATATCCTTGCGCATCACAGCCACTGCTGCCATTTTGCTACTGCGAAAAAAGTGCAGGTAAAAATTCAGATAATTACAAAGAAAGTGGCAATTGGATATTTACAGGGTTACATCGTTTACTGAGCGGAATATGGTTCAGAAACGGGTCCCGACATGTTGTTTGTGGATTTAAAAAATAGAAATTATGATACCAGAAGATAAAATAAAAGCTGCTGAAACGCATATTTTTAAAGCAGTTTTCCCGAATACCACCAATCATTACGACACCTTGTTTGGTGGTACGGCCATGTATTTAATGGATGAGGTCGCTTTTATCACGGCAACACGTTTTACCAGACAAAAAATGGTAACAGTAAGTAGCGATAGAATTGATTTTACGAAAGTAATCCCCGCAGGGACAATTATTGAGTTAGTGGGAAGCGTTATTAAAATAGGTAATACGAGCATAAAAATAAGCGTAGACATTTACATCGAAGAAATGTATTCCGACAAACGATAGAAAGCCATAACAGGTGAATTTACCCTAGTAGCTATTGATGAAAATAAAAGGCCAACGCCGATAAACCACTAAGTACGAACAGGAAATCGTCGAATAAGGGTGAAAGGCTTGTAGGGTATTGGCAAAAATGGGAGAATCGAAAGTAATGGAACTTTCGGAATCTGCCCCTGGTCCAAAAAAGCAATTGCAAAGTACTGTCGTCCGATTAAATTCTAAAAGCCTCAAAAAGGCCTTAGCTGCTTACATTAAATGGAATTTTCTCGAATTTCAAAAACACCCCACTGCTTCAGATTCGTACCCATCCGGTGGACCCATATAATTTGTCTTAGGAATTTCAGGAGATTGGGTTGCTGCGATACTGCTGCCAATTTGAGGGAAGAAGTTGATAGAACTCTTTTTGCTTGTGGGTTTGGATTCTTTCCAATAGATCTTTCAGGCATTCAAATTCATTGATCCTATTTTTTTTGCAGCTAGCCACAGAAAAGTACATCCCGGCAGCAATCCGTGCGGCCCGATATAATCCGCAAAGAAGGAAGTTCTTGCAAGCGATTGTAGGGGTCTCACTGGATTTTCTATCAGGTTGTTGTAAATTTTACATCTAGCCATAATGGACGTAGTCAGTCAGTCCTGTACAGCACAGGCAGGAATCCGGATTGGGCTGGATGGCTTACCCGGAAAAACAAAACGCCTCCGTTCATCGGGTCAGAACCAAGTCAGTTGCGCACAAGCCCGGCAAGTAAGTTGATCCCAAAGCGCATGTGTGTCAGTTCGTGGTACGTAAAATACCTGACAGCACTTGAAAGAGCCAGCGTCAGCCCAACAACTCACGCAAAGTAGTGACACTGTCCCAAACAACTTCACACAAACCAGCGAGGGATAGTTGATTCTGGCTACCGGGCATGCTGTGAGAGGACACATCGGAATTATTGAAAACGGAGAAGGGGAAGCTTTAGGAGCGGTATCGGTATCAAACTTTCTGCACCAATACTAGAACGTTGCTTTGGGGACACTTTCTGAATGGGCAAAGACTGCCTTGATTTTGCCGGATTTCTGCCATTTACAGTACAGCGAATAACAGGCTTCATTGGGTATCTTTTTCATCTTTCAACGTTACCAATTCAGGATTCATCAATCAATATGGGCTTTGTCGGATGCACACAAGTAAAAAAGATTTGCTAAGTTAAGTTAGGTCCAGATAGTTCCGCATTTCTTTTGTAGGCGGAGGGAAACATCTATTTTTGTCCAAACTTTAAAAATAGCTGTATGAGTGTACTAGTCAATAAAAATTCCAAGGTAATCGTACAAGGATTCACCGGGTCTGAAGGTTCTTTTCACGCCCTACAGATGATCGAATACGGTACCAATGTAGTCGGTGGCGTAACTCCTGGCAAAGGTGGATCGATACATTTGGGACAACCTGTTTTCAACTCTGTAGTTGAGGCCGTAGAGAAGACAGGAGCAGATACTTCCATCATTTTTGTACCGCCCGCATTTGCTTCGGACGCGATCATGGAAGCAGCTGACGCTGGAATCAAAGTAATCATTACGATCACTGAGGGTATTCCTGTAGCAGATATGATGCGTGCTAAGCCATATATCATTGAAAGAGGCGCTATACTAATTGGCCCTAACTGTCCTGGTGTCATAACTCCAGGGGAAGCGAAAGTAGGGATCATGCCTGGCTTTGTATTCAAAAAAGGTAGAATAGGGATCATATCCAAATCAGGAACGTTGACTTACGAAGCTGCAGATCAAGTAGCTAAAGCTGGTCTTGGAGTATCCACTGCAATTGGTATCGGTGGAGATCCGATCATAGGAACTTCG
>JBDNIP010000809.1:0-3869 GCA_041688245.1 Algoriphagus sp. | reverse complement strand
CCTCAATACATTCATTGAGCCTTATATCCTTTTCTATCTGAAATTTAATCATTAAGTTCAGGCAAATTAAAACCTATGAGTGGAGGAGCAGGCTTTTCGATGGATTCCAACAATCGATTGAAAGACAATCATAAATTGGGATAAATCAGGGGAAACGCAACCTATTCTGTTGGCAAAAGTGATCCCAATTATCGAAGCAAAGCGGATTCGGAATCATTAAATGAAGCGATAGCCCATCGATTCAAACGCAAAAATGAATTACAACGCATAACCTGGATATTGCTAGTCGGGCTTGCACTGGTTTTTCTGGCTTTCTTATTTTTCTTATTGTAATCAGCTCAGCACGTCCTGAAGATCTTCTCGCTTTTTAAACTGAGCCTTTACAAATTTGCAGATCGGTTTCACTTTAATCTCCTCCTTTCTTACATAGTCCACAAGGTGCTCTAAAAGTTTCTGCCCAATCCCTTGCCCTCGGAGACTTTCCTTGACTTCTGTATGTTCAATAATCATCTTTTCAGGTTCAGCCATCAAATAGACCATTTCAGCGAATCTCATTTGATCTTCTTCAAAAAAAAATGATCCCCTTTTCCCATCAAATTCGTGTTGTATCTGTGTTTTTTCCATAGTTTCAGCTTTTATTCTTCCATCTAGTAATTTGTCATATTGGGAGTCAATATGCTCCCATAGTGCTATACTGTGTCCCGCTAGGTTCAAGATGTGAGCAAATTTTACATACTAGTAAGACACTATTTCATCTAGAATCTGCACTCCTTTAGATTTAAGGAATTCAAGTAATTCCATAAGGTTTTCCACGCGATAATTGATCATAGATTCCATTTCAGAGGGCTAGAAGTACTCCGTCTTTGAGTCGATTGGGACCAATTTGTGAAGCCTTTTTCTTGAGGTTTAGTAGTAATTTCAATTTAAAGGTAGCATTGTACTGGTCAGTATTCAAACCTAAGTACTCCCGGTACCATTTTTTCGTTTCGGTGGGATCTTCTACTTTGAAAAAAATCCCGCTTATTGCTGTGATTCGACTTTTGATCAAAGGATATAGAGATATACTACCAGATGGATTAAGTCTCCTTTCCTTTTACAATCAAAAACCAATCGCCTTCCAGTTTTAAATATCCGAAATCATAGCAAAATAGGTATTGACTTCCTTTTTTCGTTTCATAGCTATGAGTGAAATATTTGAACTGAAAATCCGATCTGAGCATTTTGTCTTTAGTGATTTTTGCGAGCTCCTCCCCTTGGGGAATAAGTGACTCAAGAATATTCCGATTCTTTTTCAAGGCGTGATTAATATTTCGAATCAGATTTGTGGATGCTGAATTTTGCTGATTATTGTAAGTATTTCGGCAAGAATCGTCACAGAATTTCTTGTCAATTCTTCCCCGTATCGGAGCGTCGCAATTGATACAATTTTTCAGGATTGGGATCATGATTAAAAAGTTTAAATCAATTTAGGGAATTAGTTGGAAAAATTCTAGCTCAAACCAATTCCCTAAAAATAAAAATCTCGCTTACCTGTTAAACTTTAGACTGTTCAATTGGAAGGTGTTCCATATCGAAACTTCTTGCTCAGCCTTGAACACCAAATAAACATCTCCCATTACGTCTGTTTGCTCGATCAGTATTTCAACTGTAAACCAGCCACTATCACTTCCTTTCGGACGATTCGCCTTAGTCAAACTTTTAGTCACTGCCAGTAACTTCCCCTTAGGACTTCCAGCTCGAAGTTCCAATATCCCCCCTGTATTGGTAGGATCGACCTCCAGGGTGATTCCATTGATCTGTTTCAAGTCAATGTCTTGAAGCATTACCCATGAATCATTGACTGTATATTTCACAAAACTGACATTTTCACCATTAGCTCGGGCTGCACCTTCCAATTGATCCACATTAGAAGCCATCACCTTTGGATTTCGAATGGTTAGTTGAGTAGTAGTGTTTAAAGGACTGATTCCATTGGCGCCTTGGTCGGTGTAGCTAGCTTGGACTAAGTAATAACCTTCCGCCTGTACCGTGTTTTCCAATCGGTAAGTCCCAGTTGTCGGCAGCTTTCCGCCTCGGTCAGGATCTGCAACGGCGAGAATGTAGCTCACCATTTCAGAGACCTGCTGATCTTCCAAATGAGTGTGCCCCGGCATGACTCGCTCGCCCCATACTCCTCCTCCTCCATTTTTGATTTTGTTGGCGAGGTAGACTTGGGCATTGGCATCCCCTTTGTATTTCTCCGAAACTGCCGTATAATTCGGCCCTACTGATTGGTTTGCTACAGCGTGACAAGCCTTACAGCCCGCTTGATTGATGTAAGTTTCTCCAATACTCAGGACTTCTTCGGCATGCCCAACTTTAATCAGATCGTAGCCTTCTAAATAGGTGATAGTCAAGTCCAGCTGAGATTGATCAATGGTGACATCTTCTAGGTCGCTGACATTCAACGCGTAGTCGATTGCTTCGTTTCCAAAATAAAAGCTTCGGTTTCCATTCCAGTTAATCTGCACAACTGGCGCCTCGTTCCCCACTTTTATTTCCAAAGTAGCTTGACTGCTTTCTCCACTTTTATCCTTTGCCGTTAATTTGACTTGATAAGTGCCTGCTTTTTCAAAAGTAAATGAGGGATTGACTTCCTGGGATAGTACTCCGCCTGTTCCAAAGTCCCATTCTAAACTTATAGCATCATCTGTATCTAAATCTAGCGTGCCTTCCGATGAAAAATTAACTTGGAATGGCGCTGCACCAACTTTATTAGCTGCAGAAATTTTGACTTCAGGGGCTCGATTACCTTCGGCAAAAACAATTCGATACAGTCCTGCATCATTATTTTGAGCTCTCCAATAAGTGCCATATTCCAGCATATATAAGGAGCCATCTTTGGCAAACTGCATATCTATTGGCTTATCAAAAACGGTTGATGGCATGAATCGCTCCATGGTATCGTACTCGTAATTCTCTGTCAGGCTCACCGTAAAGATCCAGTTCCGCATCCAGTCGTAAATAAAAACTTTACCATCGTAATAGCCAGGAAACCTAACTTCAGATTCATCATAATCCTCTCGGTAGTAGACAGAGCCAGCCATTGCATTTCTACCGCCTTCGCCCAGTGCGGGAAACTCCTCAGACGCGCTATAGGGATACCAGATTAGCGCAGAAGTAGCCGCAGGAAGTATTTCAAGGCCTGTATTATTTGGAGAAGTATTCGTTGGAGCGATTGGATCAAACTCAAAAGCACTCGCTTGCGTTTCGAAGTCATAGTTCCAATAGGGCTTATTATTTCCTACAAAATATGGCCAGCCAAAATATCCTGCTTTAGTTGCCAAGTTAATTTCATCATGACCTTTTGGTCCGCGCTGCATCGAATCTATCGATGCGTCAGGCCCGACCTCACCCCAAAATAAATTACCGTTTCGCTGATCAATGGAGATTCGATAGGGATTGCGATTTCCTTTGACATAGATCTCTGGTCGAGTATTGGGCGTACCAACAGGCCAAAGATTTCCTTCAGGAATGGAATAGCTGCCGTCCGCCTCAGGTTTGATTCGAATGATTGATCCTCGGAGGTCGTTGGAGTTGCCTGAGCTTCGCTGCGCGTCTACGTTCTCCGGTTTTCCTGCACGCTCATCGATGGGATTGTAATTATCTGACTCAAAAGGCGTGCTGTCGTCCCCCATGGACAGATACAGATTCCCTTTTCCGTCAAATTCAATCGACCCTCCCGAGTGACAGCAGCCTCTGAATACGGGAACTTCCAGCATGATCTTTTCCGAACTTACATCAAGCAAGTTTTCTTTGAAATCAAATCTGGAAAGCCGGTTGATCGATTCACCTTCAGCAGGCGCATAATAAAGGTAAATCCAATTATT
>JBDNIP010000808.1:0-1980 GCA_041688245.1 Algoriphagus sp. | reverse complement strand
GTGGGTTTGATGTCCTGAGCGTGAATCTGAGATCCACTAGCCAAGAGCATCAATCCTGAAGCCATCAGAACTTTAAGGGGAGTGATTTTTTTCATGAGTTGCTTTTTGATAAAAACGAATATAAACACTAGCAGGCAAACCCGATGGAGTTTGCTCCTTAGTGGGTAAGAAGCAAGATAAATGGTTATTTCTGTACCAATCGAGTTTTGTAGATAATGGAATAGTCGTTTTCAGCTTTGGAGAAATTGAGTGAAAACCAGATTTCTTCTTTAGAGACAAATTTATTCATGTGGCCTAAATTTTCAGGTTTGCTAATAATAGGGCTTATGTTTTTACCATCGAAAAGAACCAATCCTCCCTGATTTTTCTCACCTGCCATCTTAAATATTTTATCAAAATCAGAACCTCCTTCAGCGATCATTTCATTGGCAACCTCATCAGAAAGACCACTTAGGTAGCTGATCAAGAATACATTCTCATCCATAGCAATGATTTTATTGATTGTTCCGTAGAAAAAATCTCTCAAATTGAAACTTCCTTTTTCAACTTTTTTATCCGGATTTCGCTCGAGAAAAGCCGGAAATGGAATAGTTTGGACACTCACCGGAGAATCTAAATTAGATAATGAGTACCCAAATATTTTGGGTTCCGATCGAAAATTGAGGAATAGCGTGTCTCCTTTCAGTGTAATATTTGAAAATGATTCGAGAGAACCATATTCTTTTGTAGTGCTACTGAATTTTGAGGTTTTAGGAAAATGAGTGACGGATTCAAATTCATCAGTTGCTATATCCAAAACTTCAAGTCGCTTCGACTGCTCTTGAAAATCGAGAACATTTTGCTCAAGATCAGAATAGCGCCCTGGAAGACTCATATAAACTTTATTATTTTTTACAAAATGAGCCTCGTTGGACGGTATTACCAATTGAGATAAGCCGGTAAAATCGGGAATAAAACTTTTCAGTAAACTCCCATCTATCGAATATTGAAATATACCTCGACTGCTCGGTATCAAAAAAGACTCGTCATCAAAAAACTTTGCAATCCCGGTACGATTTCCTGTAATATTTTCCGGTCCTTCCCCTGTGCGTTTGTATTGCTGCAAAATAGTGCCTGATAGATTGGTGACAAAAATGCTATCTGTATTTTGATCGATTAGGAGAAAAGTATTCCCATCCGGGCTGATATCCATTAGATTTACATTTCCCAGGTAATCCATCACCAGCGAGTCATAGATTTCAAATTCCAGATTTTGCTCCGAAAGAGGAGTGGTGGGCAGCTCGGGTTCTTTGGTTTGGCAGGCAAATCCGATCAGGAGGGTAAATACGAATAGTAGTAGTTGGTTTTTCATTTTTTGACTAATTGAAGTTGATAGACAGTTACCACTTCGGGTTCTTCGTTCAATTCATTGACGTTTTGCATGGCCCAGATTCGGTTCTGAGAATCTACACGGACGATCCGATAGTTTTTTGAACTAAGTTTGGGCTGGCTAAACTTAATTTGATTTGTTCTCACTATCCATTTTTGGGGATTGAGTTGATCTATATTTTTTCCATATCGCGATCGTTCCAATTCTTGGGGTGGGAAATTTTCCAACTTTAGTCCTGAGGTGTATAGTATCAGATCCAGATCATTCACTTTAAAAATCGAACTTATATTTCCGAGTAGATCTGTAGGAGTATCATAGTCTTGCTGTCCTCCATATGGGAAGCCTTTTGTCATAATAAATTCATCAAACGGAATTCCTACAGGTCGCTGGGTTAAATTGGAATCCATCAGATCAACATCAAAAAGAATCGTGTCCAATTGATGGGCATATGTCAATTTGCTTTCATTTAAGTCAAAACTCAAAGCAATAAAGTTGAATGCCTCGCCTGATTTCATAAATCTACTTTTTGAATCCAGCGGTAAAATGGGCTGGAAATCCATATTGTTTAATGGAATAAGGTCCAAAGCATTATATTCTTCATAGTGTAGCTT
>JBDNIP010000807.1:0-3419 GCA_041688245.1 Algoriphagus sp. | reverse complement strand
CTCATTTATTCCAGCAATGCTTCCTTGCTGATTTTGAGCTCCAATTCGTACCATGATTTTTTCTGCAAAACCCGGATCATATTTCAAGAAAGCTGGCTTGACATTTTCCTTCAACGACTCGAAATTGAAATCCTTAATCACGCCAATCACCTCTTTATCATCTCCCCAGAGATTGACAATTTGGCCTACTGGATTCTCAAGACCGATGATCCGACCTGCCGCTTCGTTTAAGATTATCTTTGAATCTTCCTCTCCAAAGTCCAGAGAAAATGCTCTACCATCAACCACTTTAAACCCCATCGTTTCGATCAAGCCCATGTTCACAGTCATATTTTCAAACTTTACCTGCTCATCAGGATTTTTACCTTCCCATGAAAGGCCAATCGTGGAACTACGCAATCCCACCAAAGGATGGCTCAAACTGGAGGCATTCTCCACGCCAGGGGATTTCTTTAGTTCCCCCAAAAAAGAATCTAATTGTTTGGGATTAATACCCGAAGCATTGATCTGAACCAGATGACTTTGATCATAGCCCAAGTTTTGGTTTTGAATAAAGGACATTTGCTTACTGATCACTGAGATCCCAATGATCAGCAATAGGGAGATTGCAAACTGAAAAACGACCAAGCCTTTACGAGCCAGCAATTCCCCAAAACTCCCCTTTACATTGGATTTCATTACCTCTACCGGTTTGAACTTGGAGAGGTAAACAGCCGGATAAATTCCAGCCAAAAAGCTGGTAAGCAACCAAATCCCAAATAAAAGCAGGATTAGCTCAGGCTGGAATGACATACTCAAGGTTTTGGATGTCACTTGACTGAAAAATGGTTGTATTATAAATGAGGCAACTATCGCAAGAATCAAAGCCATGAATGTCAGCAAAAGCGACTCCACCATAAACTGTCCAAAGAGACCTGCTCTACTTGCTCCCATAGACTTCTTCACTCCAATTTCCTTCAACCGACTCATCGATCTGGCCGTAGTCAGATTCATAAAGTTGATACAGGCGATGATCAAAATAAAGATAGCAATAGCTGAAAACAGTTTCACATAGCTGATCCTTCCTCCTGCGACTTTCCCATCTTCATAAGCACCATACAAGTACGTATCACCGTATGGCTTCACAAAAACCGAAACGTTACTCTGCGCTTCTTTGGCTTTAATAAAACCAGAGATTTGAGCATTAAATGCAGCTACATCTGTATCTGGACGAAGTAATACATAAGTAGTAGCATTAAAATTACCCCAGTGAACTCCTTCACCAAGCATCTGCTTGAAATATGAAAATGATAAAAAATAGTCAGGCTTTTCGACGTCCAAGGACCCAAAATCCTGATAAACTCCAGTGACTTCTACCTCATTTTCAAAGTCAAAAACCTGCCATTTCAATGATTTGCCGATGGCATTGGCTGGTGAGCCAAATAGCTTTGTAGCTATCGTCTCGGATAGCGCAACACTGTTAATCCCCGTCATCACCTGACTTGGGTTTCCGGCTATAAAATCAACAGTGAAAATATCGAAGTAGGCCTCATCTACAAAAAGACCTGACCCAGCCATTTTTATATCCCCATTTCCAAAAGCGACTCCGGCTATAAACTGAGATGCACCAGCAGACAATTCTACCTGAGAAAGCTCAGCCTTCATTGCTTCTGCCATATCACCCGGTGTCGCTCCCCAAGTCACAATTCCACCACTATTATCATGATTGGTCATCACGGCATAAATCCGATCTATCTTTTCATGATACCTATTGATGCTCAGTTCATCCTTCACCCAAAGCGAAATCAGGACTACTGTTGTAAGACCTACCGCCAAACCAAATAAGTTGATGGCGAAGATCTTTTTGAACTTCATAAAGCTGCGGAAGGCGAGTATAAGTTGGTGTCGGAGCATGGGGAGTGGGAGGTTGGAGGTGGGAGTTGGAGGTGGGAGGTTTGGAAGTTGGAAGTCGGAGGTTGGAGGTGGGGAGTTGGAAGTTGGAGGTTGGAAGTTTGGAGGTTGGAGGTGGGAAGTTGGAAGTTGGGGGTTGGAGGGTTAGGGGTTGGGCTTTGGTTTTAAGGTATTTCTGAAAGCAGCAATGCTATTCATCAAATCAAAAGCCTCTTTATATCGTCTGTCAAAATGTTCTTTGTCAATGTATCCACGGAGTTTTGCCTTATGAAGACATGTGACAACTTCAGCCAATGAGCGCAATGAGTAACCAACAAATTTCCTGAATTCAGCTTGTGAATTACCGGTGGAGCCCTCGGCAATATTCAATGCAATCGAGTCAACGGCTCTTCGTATTTGAGAAGTAAGGTTATACAATTCTTCTTTGGGAAAAGCCTTTGACATTTCAAATACTTCCTCTCCAAATGCCATGGAAGTTTGCCAGATTCGAAGTTTTTCAAATTTAAAATCCATAAATTTTTAATTTTCTATTAGTAATCAAAACCCAACAAATCAACACTTCAAACCAATTGAGTGCAACAAACTTCCTACTTCCCTACCTCCTACCTCCTGACTTTTATACATGAAACTGCTCCCGGATATTCTCGGTCACCACTTTTCCGTCAAATAGATTGATGATTCGGTGGGCATAGTTGGCGTCATGCGGAGAGTGAGTTACCATCACGATGGTTGTCCCCTCGTTATTCAATTCTTCCAAAAGGCGCATTACTTCTTCCCCGTTAGTCGAATCCAAATTACCCGTAGGCTCATCGGCAAGGATCACTGAAGGCTTAGCGACAATTGCTCTGGCGATGGCTACACGCTGCTGCTGACCACCGGAAAGCTGCTGTGGGAAGTGGTTCCTACGGTGCATGATATTCATTCTACCCAAAACTTCCTCCACACGAGTCTTGCGCTCATCAGTGGGGATTTTCAGATACAAAAGCGGAAGCTCAACGTTTTCGAACACTGTTAATTCATCGATGAGATTAAAGCTTTGGAATACGAACCCAATATTTCCTTTTCTCAAAGAAGATCGCTGACGCTCAGAGAATTTGGCTACTTCATTCTCGATAAAGAAATATTCGCCTCCATCAGGATTGTCTAGAAGACCGAGGATATTCAGGAGCGTAGATTTCCCACAACCTGAAGGCCCCATTATGGCGACGAATTCGCCTTTTTTGATTTCAATTTGGATACTATCCAAAGCAGTGGTTTCCACTTCTTCAGTGGAGTACATTTTGCGTAGATTGACGGTTTTGATGATGTTTTCCATGGGTTTGTAATGTTAGATGTTTGGTGACCGATGCCCGATGTGGCTTGAACCTCGATCGTTTGTTTTGTGATATTGCCTGATGTTGGATGTCGGATGCCCGATGTGGGTTGATCCTCGATCATTTGATTTAGTTAAGTTAGGTTGTCTGATGTTAGGTGTCGGATGCCCGATGTGGGTTGATCCTCGATCATTTGATGTAGTTAAGTTAAGTTGT
>JBDNIP010000806.1:0-2095 GCA_041688245.1 Algoriphagus sp. | reverse complement strand
TAAGGCTTACGGATTCCATGGATTCCTACTATGAAAAAGGCGAGTGGATCTGGGAAAAGACAGAGCGATCTGTAATTGACCTTTGCAAAAAACTAGGTAAATACGGCCATCGACTCAAACTTGCGGATCTCAAAGCAGACAGATATACGAAACTGATTCCTAACCTTTCGGAAGACACTGTCAGCCAAGTTATTAAAAGTATCGAAGCAAAACTAGCCAAAGGCTTGGAGCAGGAGACCGATCAGGTGCTTTTGCATACTGGACCTCATCATGATGATATTTCTTTAGGAATCCTTCCTCATGTCACCGATCAACTTCATGAGCATAGTAACGAGGTACATTTCTCAGTCTTGACCTCTGGATTTACTGCAGTTACCAACACATTCGTAATTGATACGCTTCAGTTTACCAAAAAGCTTTTGGATGAGGGAAAAGCCCAAATAGTGAACTATGAGGACTTTTTCCAGGTTGGATACAGCCTCAAGACGGATAAGGATGTATACCATTTCTTGGCCAATGTCGCTTCTGAAAATGTATTTGAGCGGCAGCGAGGTCTTTGCCATCGAGTAATCAGAGCGTTGGTTATTATCTATGAAATCAAAAACGAGACCCAGCTTCGAGAGGTAATCAATGAAGTGATCAGTATACTTCGAAATAGCTACGATGGGGAAAAAAATCCTTCCAAAATCCAGAGACTCAAAGGTATGATCCGAGAGTTTGAAGAGGAATTGGTTTGGGCACATTTCGGTGTACAGGTAAAGAATGTCCATCACTTGAGATTGGGCTTTTATACTGGCGATATTTTCACCGAGCAGCCTGACAAAACCCGTGATGTCGAACCGATCGTGGAAATGTTTAAAAAAGTAAACCCTACCAAGATTAGTTTAACACTTGATCCTGAAGGAAGCGGACCGGACACACATTATAAGGTGCTCCAGGCCACTGCCGCAGCAGTAAAGAAATGGGGTGAAGAGAGGGACCTGAGCGAGCTGAGAATCATCGGCTATCGAAATGTTTGGTTTAAATTTGAACCGCATGAAGTCAATGTGATCGTACCTGTATCGCTTGGAGATATGTCTGTGATGGAAGATTCCTTTGCCAATTGCTACCTCAGTCAGGTGAATGCTTCGTTCCCAAGCTACGCTCATAATGGAAAATTCAGCACCGTTGCAAAGCGGATCTGGGTGAGTCAATTGGATGCGGTTCAGCTCTTGCTAGGCAAGAATTACTTCTACCTCCATGAGCGAGCAAGAGTGAGATCAAGTCATGGGCTAATTTTCTTTCGTGAAATGAATGTGGAAGAATTTTTGGCTACGGCCCGAGAGCTCGAGAAATCTATTGAAGGAATGCTGTAAGTAGCTTCTGAAAGAATCAAACCTATTTATCAGAATGTGATCGTAAAATTGAAGATTTTCTGATTAACCTATCAACTCAAGATTATAGTAAATGGAAAAGGCCATTTTAGGATTAGACATCGGAGGCACTAGCATCAAAGGTGGTGTATTGATCAATGGACATCTACGCGATATCCGGTCTATTTCTACTCCAGCATTAGAAAGCAAGGATTTTATACTTGACACAATTGCTCAGTTTATTGGGTCCTATTCCGCTTATGATATTATGGGAATTGGAATTGGGATTCCTGGTCTGGTCAATGTTGATGAAGGAATTGTGCTTGGGCTTTCCAATATTCCAGCTTTTCAGCATGTAGAACTCAAAAAATTCCTCTTTAACCGTTTCACAAAACCAGTTTTCATCAACAATGATGCAAATTGCTTTGCCTTAGGTGTCCATAAGTTTGGAATAGGACGAAAATTCAAAAACCTTGTTGGAATCACTCTTGGTACTGGTGTCGGTGGTGGTATTGTAATCAATGGACACATCTACAGCGGGGTAAACTCGGCAGCAGGAGAGTGGTGTAGTGCACCCTATTTGGATTATGATTTTGAGCATTATTGTAGCGGTAAGTTTTTTGTCAACTATTATAATTCGAAACCAAAGGCTCTCGCCAAATCAGCGCTGTCTGGTGATGAAAACGCACTAAAAGCATCTGAAGAATCGGGACATCATTTAGGGGAATTGATCAAGCATATAT